>CAYGFI010000129.1:0-13907 GCA_964349045.1 uncultured Chitinophaga sp. | reverse complement strand
GTCCAGAGCTGGTCGGGAAATGACATATTTGGCCACCTGGCTTCTACCAGCATTTTCCCATTTAAAAACAATTGGTCAAACGAAATATTTACCGTCGTTTTATATATATTTCCTTCGTGAAGAACCCATGGCCCCTGTATTGGATCTGAACCATCCAAAATAACTTCTTCCTTCTGGAAAGACATAAAACTAATAGGTTTATTTGCTAATCCAGACTTTGGAGGGACAACCATTTCCCGATAAGTACCTCCCCTGACATAACAGACATCGCCGGGTAGCATTACATCTGCGGCCTTTTGAATGGTAAGGAATGGCAACTTTAATGTTCCCGGATCATTATCATCCCCGGTTTGAGCAACATAATACTCATTCTTTGTACCTTTACAGGAATTTAAACATAGTAAAATAACTACCAGAAAGCTGGTAATTATTTTTATTTTGGAGCGTTTAGTGTGCTGCATAATTTTGGTAGTATTAATTATATATTATTTTCTAAGTGGCTCTGAATCTTCTAATCGATGCCTGAATTTATAATCTTTATACTTTTCTAAAATATTACTGACTATTACATCGCTGGTATCAGGTGAAGGATAAAGAGATAAAACAGAATCAAAATAGTTCCTTACTTTCGCTGCTTCTTCATTCGTTTCATCCATTACTTTAACATAATCCTTGCCATCGTATTTATATAGTCTTCCGGAAGGGCTTTCTAACCAGGGATCAACGGCTTCGAGCACCCATTTTTTATTTCTTATCATTTTTGCGGTTCCAACATAACTGTATAGCCAGTCACGATGAGTTTTCGAATCTCCGTGCAGGTATGGTGCCATACTTTTCCCATCGATCTCATAGCCTTCCGGCAGAGAAACTCCGGCAAGGTCAGTGATCGTTGGCAGGATATCTGCAAAGCTGATCAGTTCATCCGAAGAATGATTATTTTTAATGATATCCGGGCAGTGAACAATCAGGGGTACGGTGGCCCCGAGATTTGTAGCGTGATTCTTATTAGGCAACGGATTGTCGGAAGTGAAAATTATCACAGTGTTTTTAAGGAGACCGAGCTTTTCAAGTGTTTCAATAAGCCGTCCAACCAGGACATCTGTATAATCAATATCCTCCTGGAAGGTCCCGTTTGAGTGATCACCCACTTTACCTGTCAGCGGAGTTGTTGTCCTTCCTGTTCGTGTTCCATGCGGCAGGATCATCGGGTAGTAAGCTAAAAAGGGTTTTTCTTTGTTCCGTTTGATAAAATCAACTAAAAAATCAACAACAATATCAGGTCCGAAATCATTGACTGTGGTATTTATAAGTTTCCCATTTTGCACAATGGAAGGATGCCAGTATCTTGCAAGAGTTTGCTCATCTTCTTTCAACCCATCAAAAACAGAGCCTTCCGGGAGATATTGTATTGTGGGCTCCCATATACTATATTCATCGATTCCTGCTTCCGGAGAATTTATATCCGATGGGAGCTGCCATTTTCCTGCCAGCGCCGTAGTATAGCCATTTGACCTGAGAAGAGTGAGAAATGTTGAATGGTTTTTGAGGAAATCTGTTTCTCCGTTTTTATCAGGTACCCTGAGGGCATTATGATACCACCCGGTGCGGTTGGCATAGCATCCGGTCATGATCATTGCACGGGATGGTGAACAAATCGTAGCTGCCCAGCAGGTAGTAAATAAAATCCCGTTTTCGGCGAGCTTATCAATATTCGGAGTATTTGCTTTTTTGTTTCCATAACATCCATATAATTCCGGACTAACATCATCAGCCATGATCACGAGAAAATTATAGGGTTTGGTGGTTTCCCCTGTATGAGTGCATGATGTTAAAGAAAACGTGCATGCGAATCCTCCTGCTAGTATTCCGGAGATCCGATACAATGTGGAACTGGTTTTTTGCTTCATGACTTGATTATTTTTAGTAATTATTTGCCGGTTTCCAATTTGCACCGGGTTTCCAGTATGTATCATCACTTTCATAGGCCCCGATGTCGGGATTATTCCCTTTATAATTTACAGAAAAATCCGGGATAACCACACCGGCATCAATTAAGGGGGAGCCAGGAGCAGGAGTAAAATTAAATTGTTCAGGATTATTTAATTTGAAGTCTTTACCTAAGTAATTCCCTTTCAGATTTTCAGCGGGTGTAAAGGGGTTTCTTTCCCTGTCACCCACAATATTGAAGGCAGCATTATTGAAAACGATGCTGTTGAGATTCTGGACTTCCAGTAAAGGTAATTGATAACGCCAGGGTTTATAGGGTTCAGTTTCCGTATGAAGGCTTATATAATTTCCTTCCCTGTTATTTGACCCTATATTAAACACCGTGTTATGGTATACCTGGTTGCTGTCTCCTTTTACAATAATCCCGTCTCTTCCGCAATTCCAGACCACGTTATGATGAACTGTTAATCCCCGTGTCTGATCATCTCCTCTTATTCCTAATCCACCTTTTAATCCACCTGGATGATCGCCGGCGGCATAACAATCGTGTACCCAGTTATTATGGATCACGCTGCCCCTGATTTCCCAACCACCCGTCTGGATTACCGCACAATCCATTGAAACCAGGGCCGCATTGTAAAAATGATTATATTTCACTATCCAACTACCTCCGCCTGAAGGCTGAATAACAGAATAACCCGTATTATAAGCTGTATTACCTGAAATAATGTTGCTTTCGCCCGAATCCGCTGAAGACATTACAATGGCAAAACCATCACCGTTCCAGGCTATATCGTGAATAATATTATTATCAATGATATTGCCGGATCCCCAGGTAATTAAGCCCGATGTCTGCGAAAATGCTATATAGTTATTGCGAAAAAAATTATTATTTCCGGAAAGAATTGTTTCTGCTTTTAATTTTTTTGCATCCGGATCATTAAATTCCCTTGAAAAGCATGGATATTTAAAGATACAGTTTTCTACCTGTGAATGGTTGACATCCTTCAACTTTATGGTAGTCCCAAAAAACCGAAAACCGGATATGGAGATAAAGTCTTTTTCCGTAATTTCAAATGCATAATCCCTCGATTTGAAACTTATCTTATTTTCGTCGGGACTTTTTCCATCGGGAGTCCATAAATAAAGCTCCATATTTTCACGATCCAGGTACCATTCCCCGGGCATGTCAAGCGCCTCGAGCTTGCCGGTAAGATAGTAAATATCGTCTTCCCACTGTTTTGTTTTGTCTGCATAGGATGTAATGGGCATTATATTTTTTTCGTAAGTAAAGGAATTTGTTCCGGCGCCATGTGATTTAACCGGTCTTGTCCATGTTACAAACTGGTGGGCCACGTTAAGTACAGCGATTGCCCCGGTCCAGTCAATACCTGTTTTAGCCAGTTCATCGTCCACCATTTTCCCATAAATACTTCCTTCCTCGGCGGTTGCCCAGCATGAGCGCGTCCAAAGCTGGTCGGGGAATGACATATTAGGCCACCTGGCTTCCACCAGCATTTTTCCATCCATAAACAACTGGTCACAAGAAGTATTTACCCTGGTCTTATAGATATTTCCTTCGTGAAGAACCCACGGCCCTGATATTGGATCCGAACCATCCAATAAAACTTCCTCCTTCCTGAAGGAAGCAAAGCTTATTGGTTTATCGGCTAATCCTGACCGGGGAGGAACAACCAATTCACGGTAGGTACCGCCCCTGACAAAACAGGCATCACCGGGTTGCATTACTTCTGCTGCCTTTTGTAAGGTAAGGAATGGCATTTTTAATGTTCCCGGATTATTATCATCCCCGGTTTGTGCAACATAGTACTCATTCTCTGTGCCTTTACAGGAGTTTAAACAAAGAAAAATAACTACCAGAAAAGTGGTAATGGTATTGATTTTGGAGCGATTTAAGCAGGTCATAATTTTTTAATTTAGGATGATTTAATTTAAAGTCATTTATCGGGTAAGGCATGACGGTATTCGTCAATATAAAGGCCAATATTTTCAAAGGGGATTTTCTTAAAATCCATGTTTTTCAGGATCATTTCATCCTCAGGGTATAATTTCCCGCTTTCAACATCAATATATGGTGGGACTTCTGTTAGAATAAAATTATTTTCAATCGTAAACTCTTCCACTCCCCTGGCAATATTTTTCCAGGTGCCTCCATAGCTCAGGTTGGTGATGAAAACATTTCCACTCTGCATTGCAGGATCTCCACTGTCCAATATTTTGGCAAGGGAAGGGTAGTGGGTACTGTATGGAGGTTCTTTGAAATTAACGGCCTCAAGTTTTTCATACATTTGCCAGGATCCTCCCTTTTTAATATGATCTTTCGCCCAATTCACACCTCGTGCATCAAGGTGAATAGCAGGGTCACCTTCCACAAAAACATTATTTTCCACAATATTATCATGACCTCCTCCAACATGAACCGAACGTTTGGCTTTATAGAACACATTCCCAAAGACAGTAGTTCCACTCGCGGCATCATCAAGATAAACAGCCATTACACCTGCTCTCCCGGGCCCTTGCAGATCATGGAAATAATTATATCTGATAATGTTACCTCTTTGAGTCCAGTCTCTCCCGATGTAAAATGCTCCTACATCTCCGGTTTCTTCCGCAATACTATGTACTTCATTATATTCAAGAACATGATCGTTTCCGCTAATGTAAACCCCGATATGTGGAGCATTATGAATATAGTTATTTGCCAGACGGTTGCCTACTCCATTTAAACTGATTGCCGGTCGAAGAGTTCTGTTAATCCGGCTGTAATGATGAATATCGTTATTAATGGCAAAATTATCAGCTCTGGCAAGTGTTTTACGATCTCCTCCATTGATAATCATTCCTCCATCACCAATATTATAAATATCGCAACCGGTTACTCCGTTATAAATTCCTCCATCTATAATAACCCCGTTTGCCCCCATATTCCTTACAATACACCCTGCCACCAGGTTATGACTGCCTCCTTCTATTTTAATAGCATCGCCTCTGGAACTTTCAAATATGATCCCTTCCAACCGCATATAGTTTGCATTTTCAATATGGACCATCACGTCTTCAAGGACTGATATCACCGCAACGCCCTGATCCAAAGGTGAAGGTGGCCAGAAATATAATTTGCCCGTTTGCCTGTCAAGATACCATTCTCCCGGGCTATCCAATTCTTCAAGGATATTCAGGGCATAATACCGCTGATCCTGAGTATAGCCATAATAACTATGTGGCTCTGCAATAATGAACTCCTTTTTAGCAGAATCAATTCTCTTAACTTTTACATAGTTGTCGGCCCAGTCCCATGACCAATAACCATGAAGCCAGATTTCATCATTTTTATACCAGGTGGCTGGTCTGTTTTCATTGTATTTAAACCTGCCGTAATGTCGTCCGACAGGAAGGCCAAATCTATATCTTCCTTTAGGCCCAATACCCTCATTAATAAGCGTATCCCCTGTCTGAGGCACAGAAGCAATACGCATCCATTCCCCGGTGTTGGGATAACGGGCTAAAGTCATTGGCTCGCCGGAAAAGAACAGTTCCAGCGGGGCCGGCTGCAATGCACGCCCTGAGCCTGTGGGTTTAATCTCCCCGTAATCCTTAATTCCAATTGCTTTCAGATCAGCCTGCCATATTTTGTTATGAAATCTGGCATCTATCCTGTTCCTGATTTCTTTATCACTTAATGGGTCGAAATTGTCAATCACTTCCCCTCCTACAAGACGAACTTCCTCTCCCGGATAAGACCTGTAAACAACAGGAACGCCTTCCCTTCCACCATCTTCCCCGGTGAAATACAATGTCTTCCGGATAGGGTAAATACCTTCACGCAGGTAAACAGTAATTCCTCCCGGGGGTAAATCTTTATCTTGCTTATACTTCCTGACTGCTTCCTGCGCTTTTTGAATGCTGATGAACGGAGCTTCTTTACTTCCCGGGTTATTGTCGCTTCCCTCAGGGGATACATACAAAACAAGTCCATGGTTACCAGGAGAACAAGTAACAAGAAGAAAAATAATAAGTAATTGATTAATAAAGACCGTACATCTCCAGAATCTTGTTTTGATTTTCATGTATTCTCCTTTTGTTAATCCTGTTTTAATTCTATAGCAAGTGTATATCCCAGGTCAGAAGGAAGAACTTCCGGCAAGTGGATACTGAGACCATCTGATGTCATTTTCCATTCGATTTCATTTACTGAACCAAGAATTCTTACCTGGTTTATTTCAGCAACATTTATGTCTTTCATGCTTCTGATGACCACCTTCCTGTTGACAGGTGTTTCAAATGCAATTGCATAAATATATTTATCACCGGCTGTAAACCAAATATCTTCAGGAGTAAATTCAGCTTTAAATCCTTCCAACTGTCTTGAATTGGTATCACTCATGTTAAGCTTTGTTGGTCCTTCATGGTTTATTTTCCAGCGACTGGTATTATAAATGGCCTCACCATTAATAGCAAGCCATTGTCCTATTTCCCGGAGGTTTGTTATGGTCTCTTCCGGAAGTTCACCGGATGCTTTAGGGCCGATATTAAGCATATAATTTCCTCCCTTACTGACAATCTCTACCAGCCAGAATAGCAGCTCTTTAGGTGACTTCCAGTCGTGATCATATGATTTATATCCCCATGAATTATTTAATGTGCCTACAGTCTGCCATGGCTTCAGTATATTATCCGGATCTTCGGGGATCTTATTGTCGCCTGGAATGTCAAAATCACCAAATCCATTGCCTACTCTTTCATTGATCAGAATCTGTGGCTGAATTGAAGATGCAAGCTTATAGAACTCAAAACTTTGTTCAGGTAGCATATACCTGGACATATCATACCAAAGAATTTTCATGCCGGGGAACATGGTCAGTAATTCCTTTACCTGTGGATATGCTTTGTTCTCAAGGTATTCTTCAAAAGTATCAGAACTTGGATCCCACAGGTTTGGTCCGAAAATTCTTGTTTCCTCTCCCTTTTTATCATTGATCTCCTTAATTACTGAGTACTGGCAATCACCTCCGTCAGCCCAGTCAATATTATGGGAATAATAAATCCCGAAATCAATGCCATATTTTTTGCATGCCTGGTAGAGTTCTGCAACGATGTCTCTTTTAAAAGGGCTTGCATCAAATATATCGAATTTACTGACCTTTGAATCGTATAACGCAAAACCATCATGGTGTTTTGAAGTGATCACCATATATTTCATTCCTGCATCTTTAGCCAGCCTCGCAATTGCATCGGCATCGAATTGAAGGGGATTAAACTCTCCTGCAAGCTTAGCATACTCAGCTCTAGGAATTTTCGCCACGTATTGAATCCATTCCGAAACCCAGGGATGTCCCATTTCCTCCATGGTCTTCCCGTTCCATATACCTGCCGGTATTGCAGAAGGACCCCAGTGAATAAACATGCCAAATTTTGAATTATTAAGCCATTCCAGATCCTTTTGTTTTAACGCATTCATTTTACTCCATTCAGCATTTATGTCTGAATTTGCATTCTTCTTATCTGAAATGCATGATGATGCAATAATGGCAATCATCAGGGCAACCATAATTTTGTTTTTCATTGTATTTGTTTTCATGATATTACTACTCGATTAAAGTTTTATTAGTTTACTTTGGATCATAAATATTTGCAGATCCATTGATACTTTTTTTACACATTTAATATACGCGATGCTGAAAGTGAATTTCAACTATGATTTTATTAATTTTTAATTGGCTCTTCTAATTATTTCTTCATAATTAAAGGGATCATTTTCCATGTTCAGTTTTGCTAATTCCTGTAAATAATTTTCAATAAATGGTTCAGGCAGTACTCCCTTTTTATCTTTCCATTCTATGTTCCTGTCGAAAAGGATACCAAACTCTTGATAATATCCATAGGGAACTGCATCTTTTTTCCACTTTTCCACGGTTGCATCATACAATTTCCTCATCTCACCGGTTTTTTCTTCATTAGCTGAGGCCAGATTTTGCATTTCAAAGGGATCGTTTTTCAGGTTGAACAATTCTTCTGAAGGTTTAATGTTTTCCCCGAAGAACCAGTATATATATTTCCAATTTTGAGTCACCACACTTAATACAAGCGTAGGAGCAGAGCCATATGACTGAACTATGGATAATTCATCCCTGACTTTTGCCCCCGGATTTTTTAAAATTGGAACAAGACTGACCCCGTCCATATCAGGTGGAATTTCAACTCCGGCAAGATCAAGGATTGTTGGGGCAATATCTATGGTACCCGTGAGTGAATTAACAGGAGACTGATTTTTTATTACAGGATTTCGTGGATCATATATTATCAGGGGGGTCTTTGCTCCTTTTTCATAGGGCAATTCTTTGCCTGCAAAACCATGTGATCCGCAGAAATACCCATTATCCGAGGTTAGAATTATAACTGTATTATCATCAATTCCCCGTTCTTTAAGTTCTTTACGTATCATACCAATGGCATAATCTACGCCATACACAAGTTGATAATACTTCGTTGCAGTTTCCTGGTAGTTTTCACGATTCCATTCCTCAAACATTTTGAGATAATTACGGCCTAATTTGGCTTGTGTGGCCAGATGACTTCCTGCTTCTCTTCCATAATCTGCCGGAGGGCTGAATACGGTATTCTGATATACAGTATCAAATACCGGATCGGGAGTAAAAGGTTTATGAGGAGCCTTGAAACTGATAGATAAACAAAAAGGTTTGTCCATTTTCACCGATTCTTTGATAAAATCGGAGGCTGCAGCGCCATAAGCACGGGTACTGTGTGGGTATTTATCTGCATATTTAGCAATGTACTTATTTTCACCTGTCCGGTAACTGGTTTGACCAATACCACCACCCCACCAGTCAAAATCAGCCACAGGTTCCCGGTCATATGTGTCGCAATTATCATTCGAATCAGGTTCCTCTGTTACAGCAAATCCGAATTTACCGGCAAACCCGGTTCTGTAACCTGCTTTTTGTAGTAAATTCGGATAAGATAAATTGAACTTATCACGGGTTAATGAGCCGTGCATAAAATTACAACCTGTCTTATACTCATACATACCGGTCATCAAAATTGCCCTGCTGGCCATACAAATCGACGTGGTAGCATACTGGTTATTGAAAAGAACTCCTTCTTCAGCCAGTTTATCCATGTTGGGTGTTTTAACCTGGGTATTCCCGTAACAACCAAGGGAAGTATACGTTTGATCGTCAGTTAAAAGAAAGATAATATTCGGACTTTTCTTCTTCGAACACGAAATACTTAATAATCCTAATCCTGCTAATATTATAAGTTTATTCATTATTTTAAAGTTTAATGCAGATCTAAGTTTATCCAACCAGCCGGGAAAGATTTTACCTGGTTAAAATAGTCTGACATCATTTTCCGGTTTGTTTAAGGTCCGGATTAATACAACAGGTTATAAAAAATGAACACATCCCATGGCTTTAAAAACATGATCCGATCCGGGATATAAAGTTGAGAAAGAATTTGGAATGCGATATGGAAACTGACTTTGAATGCTATTAATAATCATACAAAGTGTTTAAGATTTAATGCATGATCCAATACTTCCTCAATATCCATTTTAAAGGACAATATAAATATGACATTGAACTCTTCTCCGGCCTTTGTCATTATGCTTACTTCAACGGGGACAACTAATCCACACATCATGTGTTTCAAAGTTACCCCCTGCCTGATTTACCGAACGGGAACGAGTGTCAGCCCTTTAAGCGCATATTGCTTGTTTCGGGTGGTGATCACAGGTTCGGCTTTAATGGTAAATGTACCGGGCTTATCAATGGTAATCACTCCGGAAGCTTCTTTCCTGCTCATTTTCTCAGGTCCGGTAGCATCCACCATTACAGACTGATCCAGGACAGTCACCGCATACTGCAATGTTGTATCACCTGTCTGCTCGCTGATGAGCTTGTACTTACCAAGAGGCTTATCAATCCTGACCGTCCAGATCAATCCCTGCTTTATGTTCTCTCCCCAGCGAACGGTCACCTGCCGCTTGTAGTCGTACCCGATCCGGAGAATTCCATACTCGCATTTAGCAACAGGCAGTTCAATTGTCCCATCCGATCCGGGCACAAGAGTTTCATCGGCAACACGGGCATCTTTCCCGTCAATTTCCAGTACCACCACCGTCACATGAGGCTGAACAAGTTTCCTGGGAAGTTGAAGCCGCAGTTCTCCATCATTCTGCTCGAAACTCAGCGCCTTCCTGTCTGTATCTGCCAGGCAATACGCGTTTTTAACCTTGCTAAGAAGTCCATTTAACTTAACAGCTTTGGCAGCATCCGGCTTCAGGTGCAGGTATAACTTTCCCGGTTTGGAGGTAATAGCAAACGGCGGAAATATATAGGGACTTGGGTCTGCATCATAAATTGACTCCCCATTGACTTTCAGCCAGTCTCCGATTGCGGTCAGACTTTCTACCTGGGCCTGCGGAATAGTACCATCCGGACCCGGGGCAACATTTAAAAGTTCGACCCCGCCATGGCTTACGATATTACACAGGTCATAAATAAAATGAACATAATCGTCAGATCGATCCTTATTGGCCGACCACCTGGTATACCCCCAGCTTCCGGCAACCGAACTGTGGGTCTGCCATGGTACTTTCAGATCAGGTAACCAGCTCACCTTATTTACATTCGGAGTTTTGCCACCATCCAGCGAGGTATCAAAATGCCCGTACCCGTTTCCTATCCTTGAGTTTACTAATGTTGCCGGCTGATCTTTTTTGATAATATCCATTAAAAGTTCACATTGAGAGTCCTTCATCCGGGACGGAGTATCAAACCAGAACATAAAGAGATCATCATAATGGGTGGCCAGTTCCGTAACCTGTGTCATCACCTTACTATTAAAATAGGCATCAAAACTTTCCTGGGGCAGATTTTTCGGGAAATCCCAGATGTTGCCGGCAGCCCCCTCTTCGTGCCAGTCCTGACTCTGTGAATAATAGACCCCAAATCCGATATCTCCTTTTTTACTTGCCACTGCCAGTTCACCTATGAGGTCGCGCTTAAACTCTGTAAAATCAACTAAATTGTATGGATGTTCCGATTTAAACATTGCAAATCCATCATGATGCTTGGAGGTTACTACCATGAAGCCCATGCCCGCTCTTTTGGCCACAGCGACCCATTCGTCAGCATTAAACCGGTATGGATTAAACTTACTTGCCGCCTCACGTTCATATTCCGCAACCGGAATAGTTGCCTTATTCATGATCCATTCCGCGGCTACCTGTTTTCCATTCCAAATCCCTTCAAGCTGAGCATATGGACCAAAATGGACAAAAAGCCCTATCTTATCATGATAGAGTTTTTTCATGTTTTCCCGGATTTCAGGTGTATAGGCTTCTGCGGGCGTTTTTCCGAAGCTAATCTCAGGGGCGGTCGCACGGACAAAGTCCTCGGTCTTTTGACAAAAGCAAATACCGGATAAAGCAAGAGCCACAAGAGTACATTTTAGTTTTTTCATATTATACAGATTTTCATTTTATGGTGATGTTTTCCCCACCTGAAAAACTCACAATAAACAATTAAATAAAGGTGAGAAAGTATTTCTGTTTCGATACGGAGATAATCTTTGAATGCTGTTAATAATCTTACAAAGTGTTTAAGATTTAATACATGATAAATAAGGAGCAATTGAGAGTTTTCAAATAAGTATGTCAAAAGATAGATTAATTGATAATACTTTGAATTTTGAATTTATTTCAAATCTGTCAATGTTGGAATAATTAATATCTAAATAAAGAGATAGGAATTCATGAATTGCACCATTTATTTAATAAGTATTTCAACAGAATAATCCTGCTGTTGTGGCATTTTGTTCAATCTCCAGTTTTTCCTCTGCTGTCAATGTAATATTATACATTATAATAATGTCTTCTTCCAGCATTTGAAAATTTGTTATTGCTTGAATGCACGAGGTTATGCAGGGGGGATTTAATACCCATTAAATGGCAGTGATTGCATTTTTTTTTGTTCTTTCATTATCCAAAAAGAACAATATTAAAATTATATTGAAAGGGATGTTTCTGTGTAGCAAAAAGATTTTTCTTTGCGGAAGGCTCTTGTATTCCGGTAACTCAATGAAGAAATCTTTTCTTAACCTAATAGAAAACCAAAGTAACGATTGAATGTTTTAAAATTGTTGCAGTCATTGCCCGGTTTTCAAGCCATACTTTATATTTGATATCCCAGTCTTTCAGATTAAGAACCACTACAGCCACTCCTCCGTCAGGATTTATTACTGCAGTTGCCAGCAGGTCATCGGTGTTGGTGGAGCAGATGATGCGTTTAGCCCCCGGGCGGAAATATTTCGAAAAATGGCCAAGATAATAATAAGAATCCGCGTAAATAACCTCGCTGGTTTTTGTATTTCCGATTACCGGTGCGAAACAAAAATTATTCAAATGGTTTGGTCCCCCGGTTTCATCCAACAAGATGTTCCAATCGGTCCATCCGCAGGCACCGTTATTAATGTCATTAATGATGGCTTTTCCATATGCTTCACCCCATTTCCAGACCAGGAGGCTGTCGTAGCAAAACGGGAATTTGCATCCCTCCGTGAAAAGTAACTTCTTGTCTGGGAATGCTTCATTTACCATTTTTACGTTACCAAATTGTTCACCGGAATACCAGTGATATCCGGTTCCCCACACATATTTCGCTGCTTCAGGATCTTCCAAAACCACTTTGGCTCTCTGGTAAATGAGTCCCCGGTTATGATCCCAGATGATTAGTTTCACATTGCTCAAACCAGCTTTTTCAAGGGCAGGTCCCATAAAGTTTTTTACAAAGTCCCTTTCTTCTTCAGCAGTATAATCGCATGATTCCCAGGCCGCAATTGCTACAGGTTCATTTTGAACAGTTAATCCCCAGATATCAATTCCATGTTTACTGTATTCGCGGATAAAACGGACATAATAATCGGCCCAGACCTTGTAACAGGCTGGTAAAAGTTTACCACCCTGCTGCATGTTGTTGTTGGATTTCATCCAGGCCGGGGGACTCCAGGGCGAAGCAAATAATTTGAGTTTGTTTCCCGATTCTTTCAAAGCAGACTTTATAAATGGGATCCTGAATTTTAGATCATGTTCAATAGAAAAATGCTTTAGCAGGGTATCATTTGGCACTTCGCTGTAAGCGTAGACCTCACTTGAAAAGTCGCATGAGTTGATATGGGTCCGGCATAAACTGTAACCAATTCCATCAACAGGATTAAAATAAGCTTTAAGTATTTCAGCCTGTTTATCTGCAGGCATTCTGTAAAAAGTTTCGGCTGTAGCATCGGTGATGGCTCCACCGATGCCCTCAATGGTCTGAAAACTCTTCCGGGGATCAATTATTATGGTTGCCTCCCGCTGGCCGGGCTGAATAAAATCCTGAAAAACGAGATTTTCACCCGGACTTAACCGCAGGTCCGTATTCTTAGCAGTAACAAACTGGATGGCAGTTTCCAGTTTAAGGTTGACTTTGGAATTATGTGTCATGATGTCTTTCTGCTTATTTGAATCGCAGGAGAAGGTGAGGATCAAAAGTGAAATGACTGTTAAAAGGTAAAACGTGCATCTCACCGGCAGAATCAGGTAAAATCCACTTTTTGATTTCATAAATTATAGCATTAAGTGAGGAGTTTCAGTTATTAATTTGATGATATTCAAATGCCATCTTTAAACATGGAATAAAGAATTAGTAAGTGCTTGATAGCGGGTTATTTGTAACAAAATAATTTATTACTGGATATTTAGTTAAAAGGATATGGTAACCGGTTTTTACGTGAATTTAATCTTGGGATAATTATATATAGTTTTGTACCCGAGTAACTTTTAATGAATTAACTGATAATAGATCAATAATGAACAATGAATTTTTACAAGTATTCCGGACTCAGTTTAATTCTTCTTTGATACTTTAGAACTAAAT
>CAYGFI010000128.1:0-14058 GCA_964349045.1 uncultured Chitinophaga sp. | reverse complement strand
ATCTTTAGGTTACTGGCAATCAGGTATTCACAAAATAGATGTTTTAAAAACCTGTAAATTATGTAAATTTTTCAAAGAATTTTGTAATGTTTTAAAATGTCTCATAGACTACTTTTATACTGCCATAATTTCGTCTCAATCTAAAAACTTGAAAAAATGAGTAATAATGATTTAGGATTCTGGAATGGGAAAAAGGAAAAGCTTAAACAGAAATATCAAAATATAACAGATGACGATCTACTCTTTCACGATGGAAAGGAACAGGTAATGATGGAGTTGCTGGGCAATAAACTGGGAAAAACAAAAGAAGAACTTCGCGGGATTATTGCTTCTCTGGATTAGTTTTTTTCATCAATAGCAGCATGAGTTTTTAAAATGAATTGTGTTAATACTGGAAAGTCATGATGCTAACTATAAGAAATATGGAAAGTGACCGGTGTAAATCTTATGTTCAGAACGAACTGATTAAGCTCGGTATCCCATTCAAATACGTTGAACTGGGTGAAGTTAAATTAGAAGAGGATATTTCCCATGATAGGTTAAGATTGGTGGATACGGCCTTAAGAAATGCCGGACTTGAAATCATGCATGATAAAAGAACCCAGCTGGTGGAAAAGATAAAATCCGCAATCCACCAATTAATTTACTCTTCTGATGATCTTCATAAACCTAACATCTCCCGTTTTATAAGTAAAAAAGTAAATTACGATTATTCCTACCTGAGCAAGATGTTTGCATCAACAAAGGGTATTACCATTGAAAAATATATCATCGCGGAGAAAATTGAACGCGTTAAAAATATGCTCATCCACAATAATCTAAGCCTTGCTGATATAGCATTTAAACTGCAGTATAGCAGTGTTGCCCATTTATCGGCCCAGTTTAAAAAAATTACCGGATTAACTCCATCCATTTTTAAGGAACTATTGGGCAAAAGGAAAAAAAATAAAGATTAAACATGTGAATCATATAAGTCTCGTGCGGAATTATGTAACAATTCTCCCGGGACCAGGTTCTACCTTCACCAAAGATTTTTCATTAATTCTAAAACTATCCACATGAAAAAAATTATCATGAGTATTATTGTTTTGTTTTGCCTGGTTTCAGTCAGTAATGCACAGGATTACAATACCGGTATAGGACTCAGGGGCGGGTTTGCCAATGGTCTTACTATTAAACATTTTGTAAGCGAAAGAAGCGCATTCGAATTTCTGTTCGCCAGCAGATGGAGAGGTCTTGAAATTACAGGTCTTTATGAAATACATAACCGTGCCTTTCATGAAGAAAGATTGAATTGGTATTATGGTTTCGGTGCGCATGTTGGTTTCTGGAACGGTGATTATACCAACAAATATTGGGGAGAGCCCGGGCACTCCTATACAGTTATCGGTATCGATGGCATCCTGGGTATTGAATATAATTTTGTGGAAGCTCCATTCAATATCGGACTCGACTGGAAACCTGCCTTTAACCTGGTTGGCTATTCAGGATTTTGGGCCGATGGCGGAGCTCTTTCAATAAGGTATATTTTCTAAAATGATTTAGCAGGATTGAAATTTTTTAATTGAAAAATAGCGTGTCCCTCCCCAGCTTGAGGTCACTATATGTGACCTCAGGTTTTTAGATTCATTAATGGTCATTTCAAACATAAATTTTCAGGAAAACACTCTAAATTAAGTTTCAATTGCTGTTTAAGAGCCTTTACTTCAACACCATATAAATTTCAGACTTATCTCTGTCAATTGGGAATTTAACAGGTAAAAATAATTAGTTGGTTTAGCTCAGTTTCCACCCTGTCCATTTAGAATTTCCTGCTCGGTTATCCTTTCCCCCAGTATATATGAATAACTTCGTGAATCTTTATTATTATAATTTCCCCAGGCTGTCTGGGCCCATTTTCTTGCTTCCGGAAGATCTCCTTTGATCTCATAAATCACGGCAAGATTATGAGACGCCCTGCCTTTAGCTTTTCGTTTACCGGTTTCAACAGCAGAGTTCATTAATTCAATAGCCGACTCCCAGTCATTTACTTCCATCATTCTTGCACCGGCTTTAAGATTTTGATCACGCTTACCTTTACGATAATATTGCCTGACAATTGTATACCAGGAAGGAGATATTCTTTCTCCATACATGTACCCGGCATTATAACTTACCCGTCGAATTGCCTGTGTTTTCTCAACCAGGCGGTTTATTGCACCGGCTATTGAGTTTACATGCCCTCCCATTGCAATCTCATGCCTGAATTTATTCTGGTCAATGATTTTCCTGCTTCGTGGATCATACAGCCTGAATCCGATAGATACAAATGCCATATTGGTAGGAATGATATAATCGCTATCGAATAATTCAAGACTTATCACGGCATCAGCTTTAAATTCAGAGCAAATATTTTCAATTTCAGTCCATAAAAGCGGAGCGGGGAATTCATTTGCACCGCCTTTCTTGTGAAGTATTTTTTCGGATATCAAAACGGTAAACCTTCCCGAGCTTTGCAGCATTTCAATCAAACCATCGATAGCATATTGAGAAGCAATTTTATCCTCTCTGAATAATTCCCCTGTAAGACCTTCCTCAATAACATTCCGGGAGGTTTTTTCCTGACTGGAGCGATCGATGATCACAATAGATTGTATAGAAGAAGGAATGTCGATTATTGCCGGCCGGCGTGCCTGAAACCTGATATCTGCAGCGCTTGCAATCATTGATCCGCACAATACCAGGAAACAAAGGAATAGTAATTTTTTCATGGTTGTGATTTTATGGACAATTATGTACAAATAAAGTGCCATTTTTGCAAATAATATTTTATTATATTGCTTACGGTTCAAAATATCATGATTGGTAAATCTTTAAAATAAATGAGTGAGGTTTTTAAAACAATTGATTTAGAAAAAATCATCAGAGGCAGCAATTCAAAATTTTTAAAATCGCTTTCAAAATTCATTATCAGGCTTATAGTTAAGCTCATTCATCAGGATGAAATGAACCAAACAATTAATAGAAACCGCCATTTAACCGGGCTTCCTTTCGTCACTGAAATTCTGAAAGACTGGAAAGTAAATGTGATTATTAAGGGAGAAGAAAATATTCCCAAAACAGGGAAATTTGTTTTTGTTGCAAACCACCCTGTCGGCGGGATCGATGCCCTTTCCTTTCTTAGTGCGATCTATCGGTTTTATCCCGTTGTGATCTCCCCGGCAAATCAGCTTTTTCAATATATTCCCAATCTTCATCCTGTAATCCTCAGCGTAAATGTATTTGGTGCAAACACAAAAGATACAGCATCAAAATTAAATCAGCTTTTTGAGTCTGATTCACAGATAATGATTTTTCCTGCAGGAGAGGTTTCCAGAAGAAACAAGGGAGTTATTTCGGATATTGTCTGGCAAAAATCATTTATAACAAAGTCAGTCCGGTTTAAACGTGATATTATACCGGTTTTTATAAACGGAAGGAATTCCAATTTTTTTTATTTTATCGCAAACCTGAGAAAACTTCTGGGAATTAAAATGTATCTCGAAACGATCCTGCTTCCGGGAGAGATGATGAAACAAAGAAATTCATCCATTACACTTACAATTGGAAAGCCGATGCCCTGGCAGACTTTTACAACTGAAAAATCACAAAACGATTGGGCTCAGTTTGTAAAAAAGGTGGTTTATGATATGGATAATAGACTTATTTACCAGGATTCAAGCAAAAGAGCCGGATTAGAGGTTATTGAAAAGATTTTTGATTATCTTAAATTTTAGTTTTCTTTTTATTACCGGGAGTAAAAAGTCCGGCCGGATTGGATCCCATCAGCGATGATTCAAGAAGCAAAGGAGTGGCTTTTTCCAAACCCTTAATCTGAGTTGCATCAATCAGGGGGAAATGCTTTACTTTGTCAAGATAATAACCAATGTCCTCCAAATCATTTTTTGTGGTTCTCCACTCCATTTTATTAAACCGGGAAAGGTTATGTGGGAGAGAGTAGCCTCGCAGGGATTTATCACCGATTGTGTTAAAATAGAAATCGAAATACGACATTGCCAGTTCCCTGAGATTACGATAAACGGGTTCGCGGTATCGCAGGGTTGTGAAATTGGATTTAGCAATCGCTCCCCAGTAACCCCTTAGCTTAAAAACGGCAATTACATGATCATCGTCGTTAACCGCGTGCAGATCAATAACCAGCGGCTGCATACCGGTGTATTCAAGACATGCCGCGGCAAAGAGAGCGCCTTCCAGGCAATGAGCGCTTTTGTGTTTCAGAATATAGCGGGGCGAACGGGTTTCTTCAGTTGAATTGTACTCACAGTTATCAAGGAATTCCTGAATTTTAAACGGTGTGTTTAATTTTTTCAGGAGATTTATTTCATTGGATGTCCACAAATGATCTGAGTTGTGCATAGGATTTAGATAATTGAGTAAATCTGTGGATTATTTAGTTCCAAAAAGCCGGTCTCCCGCATCGCCAAGTCCCGGTACAATATAACCTGTTCCGTTCAGTTTCTCATCAAGAGCAGAAAGATAAACAGTAACATCCGGGTGATCTGATTCTATCTTTTTAACTCCCTCGGGAGCGCCCACTACACAAACAAGCTTAATAATTTTTGCTCCGGCTGCTTTTACCAGATCAATGGCAATGCTTGCACTTCCTCCGGTTGCAAGCATCGGATCGAGTATCATAACCACGGCCTGCGGAAGATTGGGAGGAAATTTTGCATAATAAGTCATGGGTTTAAGTGTCTCATGGTCGCGGTACAAGCCAATATGTCCCACTTTTGCTGTTGGTACCAGGCTGGAAATGCCATCTATCATTCCAAGTCCTGCACGGAGTACAGGAACCAACACGATGGCTGTTGCCAGTTCATAAGTTGTGGTAATGCAAATGGGTGTTTCAATTGTTACCTCTTTAAGGGGAATGTCACGGGTAATCTCATAAGCCATCAGACCCGCTATTTCGTTCAGAGTTTCACGGAAATCTTTTGTGCCGGTTTCCTTCCTTCGCAATTGGGTAAGCTTATGGGTAATCAATGGATGAGATAATACTGTAAGCATATGATGTACCGGTTTTGATTTGATGATAAAGATAAAAGCTTTATTTCATTCGTGTTGTAAACCGTTGATTAAATTCATTTCCTGCAATAATTTTCTCCTTTTTCAAAAATTTGAAGGCCTGAGAGTTGTATTATGTTTGTAAATAGAGTATTTTTATTATGAATTTACTCGAATCTAAACCAATAGGGTTATGGCAAAAAAAACTGTAAAAACTGTAGCACCAGCTAATGCAAAAAAACCTGCTGCCGGCGCAAAGGTAGCCGCGGTTAAAAAAACAACCACCGCTAATAAGGGAGTTGATAATGAAGCAATTCGTAAAAAGGCGGAGGAAATTTATCATGCAAGGGTTGCCCGCGGTGAGCATGGCTCAGCTGAAAGTGACTGGCACAAGGCTGAAGAATTATTAAAAGGAAAAACTGCTGTAAAAAAAGCAGTTGTAAAAAAACCTGTCGCTAAAAAGAAATAAAGAACCCTTCCGGGTTTTTACAGGTTCAGAACCAAAACTTTACTTACTGGTATAGCTAATCCTTATCTGTACCAGATGCTTTAAGTATGAGTTGAATATCTGGTATTGTTTATTGAAGTCTGACACTTTTTTAAGAGATACTCTGCTGATGTGGCAACTTTTTAAAAGTGAGGACATTCCTTTAACAATGATCCGGATTGAGCTATTGGTCTGCTGCATTATAACAGCGGGAAATGTCGGGGGAGATATAACACCTGGTTCTCTGCGAACAAGAGAGGATTCATTCAAATGCACAACCTGACCATAAATAGGGTGCAAATGTGATCATGGACTGACGCAACCTTCATAGTATAAATTGCATCTTTTATTAAAACTCAGGTAAAAATGAAAAAAGGCTGGTTTAGAACATTATTGGGTGGATTAAGTTTCACATCTGC
Organism: uncultured Chitinophaga sp.; assembly: GCA_964349045.1. Lineage (GTDB taxonomy): Bacteria > Bacteroidota > Bacteroidia > Bacteroidales > JACJXF01. The sequence continues at coordinate 8,109 of CAYGFI010000128.1, read as the reverse complement.
CCTGTTCGTGTTCCAGGCTTGTTATGGAACCGATCAGGACTTTGTACCGGATACCTTGCTTGAGGGAATAGTAAATTCAAAAACTTCCGGACTTCCGATAAATGGAATAAGAGTATCTGTTGCAGAATCGATGCAATATGCTTTAACCCATGAAAACGGGCGATTCGCGATGTATACCCGAATGATGGATAATTTGAAAATCACTTTTGAAGATATTGATTCAACGCAGAACGGACTCTATTTAAAAAAGGATACTGTTGTTACGAATAGCGGCGAGAAAGTTTTTTTGCAAATAAACATGGAAGAAAAATAAATGTTTTCTGCAATTAAAAAGTTGGCATTCCGACATTTCAAAGAGTCTGAGATTAAACTACATGAGTTGAATTATTTGTTTTGGGAATGTACTGCAAGATGTAATATGAATTGCCTGCATTGTGGCAGTGATTGCTCAAAAAACAGTTCATATCCGGATATGCCTCCTGAAGATTTTTTAAAGGCAATTGAAACCATTGAAAATCCCCCGAAAAATTTTATAGTGGTATTGACTGGCGGTGAACCGCTTTTGAGAAGGGACCTTGAGATTTGCGGAACGGAAATCAGAAAACGGGGAATGCGATGGTCATTGGTTTCTAACGGACAAATTTATGATAAAGAGAGGCATATTTCTTTGCTGAATGCCGGGCTTGGCGCATTAACATTCAGCCTGGATGGCCTGGAGAAGTCGCATAACTGGTTGAGAAATTCAAAAAATAGTTTTAATAAGGTTGATAATGCGATTAGTTTGGCGGTGAGTTCATCCCGCCTGAACTTTGATGTGGTAACATGTGTAAACCAGCGAAATATTAATGAACTTCCACAAATTTGTGATTATCTCATTCAGAAAGGAGTAAAAGCCTGGAGATTATTTACAATTGTCCCAATAGGACGGGCAAAAAATAATCCCGATTTATTCCTGACAGATAACCAGTTTTTGGAAATGATGGACTTTATCAGCGATGTAAGAAAGGGAAAGACAATTGATGTAAAATTCAGTTGTGAAGGATATGTTGGGAAATACGAAACTAAAGTAAGAGACAGCTATTTTTTTTGCAGGGCGGGAATAAATATAGGTTCAATTTTAATTGACGGTTCAATTTCTGCCTGTCCAAATATCGACAGATCATTTATCCAGGGGAATATTTACAGGGATAATTTTTATAATACCTGGCTTACAAAGTATGAACCATTCAGAGACAGAAGCTGGACGAAAACCGGGAAATGCGCGGATTGTCATGAATACAGGGATTGTCAGGGTAATGGATTTCATAACTGGCATGGGGAAAAGAAGAATGTGTTAGTATGTCATAATAAGAAGATTGAGCAAGCGATGAAATCTGTTTTGATAATTACTGTACTTTAAACTGCTAATCCCCACCTGTCTGATTCGAGATTCTTTCGAAGAACATCTGTCCGATCCGTGTAATTACAACTCGGTACTTACCATCTTCATATCTGGAAATTACTTCTGTGCCCTGCATTATCATAATATCATCTTTATCGATCCCAATGAATTGAGTGCCTCCAAAAATTCTTGATTTTGAAAAATTTAAAATGTGCCCGTCAACCAACTGAAAATCATAAACCGATTTGCGATATTTAGCTTTCCTGATTGACTTACTGTATACACATAATTTATTGTCCTTAAACATCATTATGTATTCCACATTGTCCAGGGTCGCCAGGATAGAATCATGTCTAAAAGCTTGATGACTTAAAAATGAAATTGAATCACTTATTTCGATATATCTTATTGAAATACTTCTCCAGGTTCCTGTTAAATTCTTTGGATTCAGTATTGTGGTCGAGGTATCTAATTTAATTCGCTGGTTATCACCAAAGGTTTGAGAATTCAATCCGTCTCTGACAGTGGGGCCATTAAAATCGATTGTGCTTTTTGAATCTTTGGGCCAATGTAAAATGGTATACGAAGGGATGAAAAGGTCGTAGTGTAAGGGGAAATCTACAGATCTTCCGGGAGTGCTAAATATTTTTTTAATATCGATGGTATTCTGGCCGTTTAAGACCATTACGTTAATAAACAGAAGGAATATCAGGAGCTTACTAAACATGATGATTGATATTTCATAGTGAACTTCAAAAAATAACTTATTATGTTCAGTTCAGGTTAATGCTGTTTGATTGTATGAACTGATTCAGATGAAAAAGTTTGGGAATAATTATATAATTGTTTTTCACATACACAGTGAAATAGTAACTAAAATTGATTTTTTTCATTTCCACTTTAAACGCAGTGAAATAATTCATTGATTCAACAATGTAGAAGATTCTGGTTTCTGAAATCGTATCATTGATTGATGATCTGACATTGATGTGGCTGATCTGGTCTGTACAATTGAGATCAAAATTTATAATAAACCATTGATCATTGAGTACTGAATCAAGCTTGAAATACAATGAATCTGTAAAGTCCTGAAAAAATCCATCTGCAAATATTTTGCCTTTATATAATGCGTCAAATATTCCTCCTACTCCTTCAGGAGCTGGGAAATTTTCATCAAGAACGACATTTTCATGGGGATTTGGACCCTCTATGAAGATTCTTTGTGAATCATAAAACCATTCACTTTGTGAATATCCTTTTTGAAAAACACCATCAATGAATATTTCGGTTCCATAACCATTTGACCATTTCCCATCCATTTTACCATTGACAATTTTCCCTTTCACCTGGAATGGATAACAGCTTTTAGCCGGGTAGAAATACCCCTTATAGTCTCCATTCCCATTACTAACCCGTTGAAAACCTCCTATATTATAAAAATCAACAATATAAGGATACCCATTGATGAAATTGACAGTTTTTTCCTTACTTCCTATTTCATAATAGTAATTCCAGATTCCCTTTTTTATACCTTTTGAGTATTTCCCTTCCATCATCACCTGACCATTGGAATAGTAATAAAATGCTGGCCCATCGAGCATATCTGATTTCATATTTGCCTTTAAGGCAACTGAACCATCAATATAAAAATCAATGAAATTTCCACAGACATTAATTTCTGTAATGTCGAGCTTCCCCCAGCGTACATATTCAGCACTTTCTTTTGATACATTTCTTCCGGTGCAATTGAAATATATTATAACCTCGTTATTATCAAGAAATTCGATATAATCTCCAACTTTAAAGGTATCTGGAAGAATTTGACAAAAACAGGCAAACGAATTAAAAAAGAATATGGTAATTGCTATAAGAAAGTTTTTCCTGTTTTTAAAACCATTATTCCAAAAGGAAAAAGATTGGGTAATTCCGGATTTTTTCATCTAGCAGGGCAATATTTTTATTTTTATGTAATATAGTAAAATTCAAATAAACCTGAAATCCGCCCGAAAAAAAAGCCTCTGAACTTAATCACAGGCTTAAAATACATAAAATCACCTTAAAAAAATATCTGCTCAATCTGGCCAATCTACCTATTCTGCTAAATACAGGTCAGGCGTTATTTATCTTCCCCGCCCAATCCTCCACCATCAGGGTCTGGATTTCCATTTTATTCTTCCTCCTTCGTCTGAAACAGGATTAATCAGATTTCCGGATTACGCGGAATATACTTCGAATTAATGAGTCTCTTTATTTCGAGGCTTTTGCTTCCAAAATTAATTAAAAGACCAATTTCAAGGTTATATGCTTCGAGATAATTAATTGCCTGGGCCAGGTGAACATCTTCGAGTTTTATAACTGCTTTTATTTCGAGTGATATGGTATCATGTACTAAAAAATCTACTCTTCTCGTACCAATGTGAATTCCCCTGTAAAATATTTGCATTACAAATTCACGCTTATAATCAAGGTTGAACAGGGGTAATTCAATTTCCAATGCCCTTTGGTAAATTACTTCCTGAAATCCATTTCCCAGAATTTTATGAACCTGCATGCATGCGCCAATTATTCTGCCAGTAACATCTTTAAATTTAAAATCCTCATGCATTTTAACTTTGTTGGTTAGTAAAAACTACCTGAATAAAGTCATAATAAATTGGTTCGCGACCAATGAAATTATTATTTAGGACCTTGTATACTCGTTAATGTGATGACAAGCCGTAATCTCGTATATGAGCGCTTCATTTTTTTAAGAAATCCAAATCTCTCTCATTCAACTTAATTCAGGATCAGACATATTAGGATAAGGATGCAAAAAAAAGCCCGTGAACTCAATCACAGGCTTAAAATTCATATAAAAATCTAAAATAAAATCTGCTCAATCTGCTCAATCCAGGTCAGGCGTTATTTATCCACGTAGCCACATCCTCCACCGTCACCGTCCCAATCTCCAGTTTATTCTTCTTCCTATACCCCATCATCTCCTGGTGCAGCTTTCCTGGCTTTTCAACCTCTTTAATCTTTGCAACAGTCGTGTATCCCAAAGCCTGCAAATGCTCCACCCAAACTTCAGGGACACCAATCTCCATAAACTCCGACAACTGACTCCCGACTTCCGTCTTCCGACTCCCCTCGGGTTTCATCTGCGGGAAAAACAACACATCCTGTATGCCCGGCTGGTTGGTCATAAACATTGTCAGCCTGTCCATCCCTATGCCCATTCCTGATGTAGGGGGCATACCGTATTCCAGCGCCCTGATAAAATCCATATCAATAAACATGGCCTCCTCGTCGCCTTTTTTCGAGAGTTCGAGCTGGGATTTAAACCGCTCCAACTGGTCGATCGGGTCATTTAATTCTGTATAGGCATTACAAAGCTCCTTGCCGTTTACCATCAGTTCAAACCTTTCGGTGAGTTCGGGATTATCGCGGTGTTTCTTGCACAGGGGAGACATCTCAACCGGGTAATCTTTTATAAAGGTTGGTTGTATGTAGTTGTGCTCGCATTTTTCCTCGAAGATGGTGTCGATCAGTTTTCCTTTGCCCATGGTATCATCTACTTCAATGTGTAGCCGTTTGCACATGTCCCGCAATTCTGTTTCGCCCATCCCGCTGATATCTGTCCCGGTAAACTCTTTAATGGAATCGATCATGCTGATACGCCTGTAAGGTCTTTTATAATCAATTTCCTTATCTCCCAGTTTCACTTTTGTGGTTCCGTGAAGATCCATGGCAACTTTTTCGATCATCTCTTCCGTGAAATCCATCATCCAGTTGTAGTCTTTATACGCAACATAAATCTCCATCACGGTAAATTCGGGGTTATGGGTGCGGTCCATTCCTTCGTTACGGAAATCCTTTGAAAATTCATAAACGCCTTCAAATCCCCCGACAATAAGCCTTTTCAGATATAATTCATTGGCAATCCTCAGGTACAGAGGGATGTCGAGCGCGTTATGATGGGTTTTAAATGGCCTGGCTGCGGCTCCCCCGGGAATAGGTTGCAGGATAGGGGTTTCAACCTCCAGGTACCCTTTGCTGTTGAACAGTTCGCGGAAGGAGTTGAAAATCTGTGTTCTTTTGCGGAATACATCCCTTACCTCGGGATTTACCACAAGATCAACATACCGCTGACGGTAACGGAACTCCGGATCAGTAACCGCATCAAACACATGGCCGTCTTTTTCTTTTACTACCGGAAGGGGACGGAGAGATTTGCCCAGCAGCTTCATTTCCTTTACGTGAACTGTCAGTTCACCCATCTGGGTAATAAAAGCAAAACCTTTAATCCCGATAAAATCTCCGATATCAAGGAGCTTTTTAAATAAATCGTTATAAAGTGATTTGTCCTCTCCCGGGCAAATCTCATCGCGGTTGATATAGATCTGCATTCTGCCTGTATCATCCTGTATTTCAGCAAATGAAGCCTTTCCCATGATACGCCGGCTCATTAAACGTCCTGCAATGGTTACATTCTGGAATTTATTTTCTTCGGCCCGGTATCCGTTTCTTATTTCTTCCGCCTTATGCGACACGGGAAATGCTTCCTGCGGATAAGGATTAATTCCCATTTTACGTATTTCTTCGAGGGAGTTTCTGCGAATTTGTTCCTGTTCACTAAGATGCGGCTGACTCATTTTTTTGGGATAAAAATTTGACAAATATAATGGTTTTATGGGGAAGTTTGATGCGGTGGTTTACCTCCCGGATAATTGTACATTAAGGTATTTAGCTAAACCTTCAATAAAAACCACATTCAAATGAAAAAAATCAGATTCCCCGACTGATTTCTCAAATTTCATCACATAAAGGATGTAAACGGTCTGATTTAAACTTCTTTAGGTTAAACATCCTGTTTGATATAAAATACATCATTTATTAAAAGGATATTTATACTTTTGTAAAGGCAAATCAGCCCTTCCCGGAATTCCGAAAGCAAAGAGATTATGATAAAAAATTGGATTATCAAACAGCAGGGCGATGAAAAGATCATGCAACATCTGCAGGAGGTTTTGGGAGTGGAGCGTTCGATTGCCAACCTGCTTCAACAGAGGGGTATTAAAACTTTCGGAGAGGCTAAATCGTTCTTTCGTCCCGAGTTAAGCCTTCTCCATGATCCTTTTCTTATGAAAGACATGGATCGCGCCATTGAACGGATCAATCGCGCCATTTCTTCCGGGGAGAAAATTATGGTTTACGGAGATTACGATGTCGATGGAACTACCGCGGTGGCGCTGGTATATAGCTATTTCAAAGATTTTTTCCCCGGAATTATTTATTATATTCCTGACCGTTACGACGAAGGTTATGGTATTTCATTAAAAGGGATTGACTTCGCGGCAGCTAACAGTGTTCGTTTAATAATTGCTCTTGATTGCGGAATTAAGGCTAATGCAAAGGTGCAATATGCAAATTCAAAAGGAGTTGATTTTATAATTTGCGATCACCATACTCCCGGGGTGGATATTCCGGAAGCTTTTGCAGTACTGGATCCCAAGAGACCGGATTGTAATTACCCGTTTAAGGATCTTTCAGGATGCGGAGTAGGGTTCAAACTCATTCAGGCGTTTCAGGCTACAAGATACCTCCCGTTTGAAGATATCATTAAGTATCTCGACCTGGTTGCTGTAAGCATTGCTTCGGATATTGTTCCGATTATCGGGGAGAACCGTGTGCTGGCATTTTTCGGACTAAAACAGATCAACGAGAAACCGTCTACCGGGATTCAGACCTTAATTAAGCTTTCCGGTATCCAGAATAAGATCATTACCATTGAAGACATTGTTTTTAAAATAGGCCCGAGGATAAATGCTGCCGGAAGGATGGAATCAGGAAGCAAATCGGTTGATCTCCTGGTATCCGATGACACCGGTCTGGCGCTGCTGATGGGTAACAAGATAAACGACTTCAACTCCGACAGGAGAAATGTTGATTCTACTATCACGCAAGAAGCGCTGACTATGATCCAGATGGATGATTCGATGAAACATCGTAAGTCGACGGTATTGTTCAATCCTAACTGGCACAAGGGGGTTATTGGAATTGTAGCCTCGAGGCTAATGGATCATTACTACCGGCCAACGGTTATCCTGACCCGTTCGAATGGCTACGCTACCGGATCTGCCCGGTCCGTAAACGGGTTTGATCTTTACCAGGCAATCGAAGAATGCAGTGATCTGCTGGAAAATTTCGGCGGACATAAATATGCAGCAGGACTTACCATGAAGCTTAATAATGTAAACTCGTTCCAGGAACGTTTTGAAAAAGTAGTTCAGGAAATGATACTTCCCGATCAGCTGATTCCCGTTGTGGAGATCGATACCGAGTTGCAGCTATCGGACATTAACGAGAAGTTTTTCAGGATTCTTGCACAGTTTCAGCCCTTTGGCCCGGAGAATATGGCTCCTGTTTTTCTTACCGAAAATGTTTCAGATAACGGAACCGGCAAACCGGTGGGGATGAATGCCGAACACCTGAAGCTTTCTCTTGTGCATGAAAAGGATCCCTACAGAGTGTTTCCTGCAATAGCGTTCCAGCAGGGAAAACTTTTTCCAAAAATTTCCGGCGGACAGGGTTTCGATATCTGCTATTCCCTGGATGAAAATGTTTTCAGGGGAGAGTCCACTATTCAAATTAATATTAAGGATATTAAGGTGGATTGATTTAATTTATAAGGATATTAAAAACAGGGTTGTTTACTTCAGATTGCCTGACAATTCCTTTAGTTGCCC
>CAYGFI010000127.1:0-14078 GCA_964349045.1 uncultured Chitinophaga sp. | reverse complement strand
TGGTATTACTTAATGATCTGAATTTTAAAATCTTCGTCCTGAATATTATTTAAAAATTATAAAAATGAAACCCAGGGTTAAATTTAATTTTATTATTCTTGCGCTTGTTCTGATTGCCGGTTGCAAAGAAAATGGGTTTAAATCCAGCTTTACAGTTCCCGATCCCATTGAAGGGAAATATACAGGAGACTGGGATTCATTCAATCAACATCAAATTCCCGAATGGATTAAAGATGCAAAATTCGGGATTTATGCACATTGGGGATTATATTCTATCCCGGCTTTTAACACGGAATGGTATGGTGGAATGATGTATCAGCCCCATTGGAAAGAAGGAGTGGTTTACAAGCATCATATGGAAGCGTTCGGCGGCCCGGCAAAATTTGGGAATAAAGATTTTATTCCCATGTTTACTGCTGATAAATTTAATCCTGGCGAGTGGGCAGATATTATTGAGGGCAGTGGTGCAAAATTTGCCGGAATTTGTGTAATTCATCATGACGGCTTCGCTATGTGGGATAGCAAAGTGAATCGATGGAACGCGGGAAATATGGGTCCAAAGAAGGATTTATACGGTGAACTGGTTCAGTCGCTCAGAAAAAAGAATTTGCGTACGGTAGCTACCTTCCATCATTACAGGACATTTGACTGGTACCTTCCAAAAGATGAAGATGATATTAAAATGGGAATAAAGGAAAAGTGGGATCTTTTTGACCCGGAATACCGTGATTTTTACTGGAACCATTTCACATCCACTAAAGAAGAATTTGAAAAACAATGGGAGAAAAAGATATATGAAGTTATTGTAAACTACTTTCCTGATCTCATACTTTTTGATGGAGGTAGCAACAGGGATATTCAGAAGCAAATATTTTCCTATTATTTCAACAAAGCGGCAAAAGAAGGAAAAGAAGTTGACGTTCTTAATAAATATGCGGCAAATCATAAATATAATTTCCCTGTGGAATTTGGAATATTGAGTTATGAAGGAGGCCGTGACCGTAAGCCGGAAAGCAATGAGTTCTGGATCGATGATCTGCCTATCGGCAGACCCTGGGGTTATACTGAGCCCTACAAATACGTTTATACCACGGAGGAAATCATAATTGGGCTTATTGACCGTGTAAGCCGTAACGGGGCGCTAATGCTTTCTTTGGCTCCCAAAGCAGATGGCTCCATTCCTGATAAACAGAAAGAAATACTAAATGATATAGGAGACTGGCTTAAAATTAACGGAGAGGCCATTTATGGTTCCCGCCCCTGGAAGATTTTCGGTGAGGGACCTACACAAGTCTATTTTCCAACCTTAACAGATAATCCACAGGAACATGCCCGATGGGAGTTTGAAGGGTTAACCTCCACGGACATCAGGTTTACCCGCAATAAAGAAAATACAGTCCTTTATGCCATTGTACTGGATTGGCCTGAAGATCGGGAAGTATCTATTAAAAACCTGAATTCCGGTGTCAAAATTTCGGAAGGTGTTATAACCAATATATCGCTTCTGGGCTCTGATAAAAATCTGAAATGGGACAGGGATCGGGAAGGATTATATGTAATTTTTCCGGAAGATAAGCCGTGTAATTTTGCATATGTCCTAAAAATCCAGTTGTCGGGTAAGTTGCTATCTGATTGAAAATGATTTAATCCCTGACTTAATAAATGGTATTAAACCTCAGAGCAAGCCCTGGACACTTATTTCCGAGGCAAGCCTCGGGGAAATTAATCATTCTTTGAGTATGTTTGTACATATTATTTGATATTGGTCTATGGACAGAAAAAAATTCTTGAAATACTTTGGCTTGTCTTCCATATTTGTTGGAATGTTTAATAGAGCTTTTTCATTAGTTATTGAATCTGATTTTGATGATGAAAAATGCAGATTAGCATGGGATTCATTATGTGGAGACATGGCAGGCAAAAAACCCTTTGAATATGTTAGTCCCAAAGAAGGGATTCAAAATGTTTTATTGTATGGAGATTCAATTTCAATTGGATATACAATAACAGTTCGAAACGAATTACTGAATAAAGTTAATGTATTCCGATTGTTTCGGAATGGAGGTTCAAGCAATGATTTTATTCCTAACATAGAGAAAATGAGGAAAGCAATGTTTCAGCCTTATTTGGAGGAAGGATGGGATTTTGAATGGGATCTGATTCATTTTAATGTTGGGTTACATGACTTGAAATATGTTGTGAAAGGCCAGTTGGATAAAATTAACGGAAAACAAGTCAGTTCTGTAAGCAAATACAAAGAGAATTTGAAATCGATTTGTGATTATCTTATCCAGACATATCCTAAAGCTATATTGGTTTTCGCCACAACTACTCCGGTTCCGGATGGCGAGCCAGGCAGGTATGAAGGCGATGAATTAAAATATAATGCTGCGGCACTGAAAGTTATTGCAGATTATCCACAAATTAAGATTAACGATTTATATTCTTTTGTCAAGCCAAATTTTGCCAAATGGGAGATAAAACCCGGTAATGTTCATTATAATACTACCGGGCAACAAGAACAAGGAAAAGAGGTTGCAAGGGTAATCCTGGAATATGCAAAGAAATAGTTGGATAAAAGTATTATTTAAAATAGACCTGCATTTTGTATTGATTGTAACCGGGGGGAAGGAGAACCTGACAAGTTTGCCCTACCTGGATTATGGGCTGAATATGGTTTTGTTATAAAATAGAACCAAAAAAATAACAATATTGAATAGTTTTATAAATAATTACAATTCATGAACCTAAAATATAAAGTGAATATAGTTTTCCTTTTCTGTTTGTTGGTGTTTATTTGTAATTCACAAATATTACCTGGTCAATCAGGTAATAATAATCTATACGTATCGCCCAATGGAGATGATAGTAATGATGGAACTTTCACAAAGCCTTTGAAGACAATACGCGCTGCTTACGCAATGATAACCCCGGGTACCATTATTAACCTGAGAGCCGGCATTTACAATGAGAGTGTGGATATTTCATATAGTGGTACACCGGGAACGCCTCTGATTATCAAGGCATACGAAGGAGAGGAGGCCATTATATCAGGAGGAGAGCCTGTTACAGGTACCTGGACCAGAATAAATACACAATCTCCAATCTGGAGAATCAGGGTACCACAGGGTGCCACCTCCCAGATATTTATGAATGGAAATTCGATGATTGAAGCACGCTGGCCCAACATGAAATTCCATGAAAACTGGGATCCTTCAAAAAAGTGGGCGAAAACAGGCAACGGTACTCAGTTCGGGTTTGTAAAAAGTGATGAGATCGCCTTATTAAATGTGGACCTTACGGGAGGCCTGGTTTTTATCAAAGTAGGTAAGGGAAATGATTGTTTTTCAAGGACAATTAGTGATCATCATCCGGGTGGGGATGAATTTAAATGGGATACTGTGCAGTTTATTGGAAAAATATATACCGGCGAAGATGGAGAACCTGTAAAAATGGAATCCTTCGGGTACATTGGGAACAAATATTTTGTAACAGGGAAGTTGGGACTTCTCGATGCCCCGGATGAATGGTTTTACGATCCCTCAGAAGGTTGGCTTTATTTTTACCCTCCGGATGGGATGGATCCGAATAAACAGTTTATAGAAATCAAAAAAAGGGTAAGCGGTTTTAGATCATCCGGCAGCAACAATGTAAAACTAACAGGTTTATCATTCAGAGGGTGCAATGTGAATTTTACTAATTGTAACTCCATGGAAATAAATAATTGCAGCTTTATTTATCCCTCCTACCGTATCTATTATTTTAACCGGCTTGATAAGACCAAAGATTACTATGTAAGCCCGGTTTATATTTCAGGTGATGGGAATACAGTAACTAATTGCGAAATATCATGGGCGTCCGAAGGAGGTATTGAAGTTTTAGGTCCAAACAGCATCATTGAGAATTGTGTTATTCACGATTGTAATCTTCATGGTAAACATCCCGGTCCTGCTTTAACCACCTCAGGGCCTGATACAAAAATAAGCAGGTGCACGATTTATAATTGTGGAGGGGTAGGTATTTATTCAACTAATCAGGGGCCAGTGATTACTGAAAAAGTTAATGTATTCAATTGTGGAATTCATTGTGTTGATGTCTCAGGTTATTATATCCCATATGGAAAACTTCATAATGGTTCAGTAACAAAATACAGCTGGTACCATAACATAAATGGTATTGGCATGCGATGCGACAGTTATGGTACTGATATAACCTCTCATCATAACGTGGTGTGGGATTGTAAATCCCGGAATTGCAAATGGGAAGGGTATTCCTTTAATATCTGCAATAACACGTATGTGGCCCCTAACGATTCGGAAAGCGGGTTGATGTTTGTATTGTCAGAAGGCGCTTCATTTGAAGATTTTAATACCCATAACAATATTACACTTTACCGCATTTATCAAAGGGATAACGGGCAATTTGTTAATCTGCCGGATAATGGTGCCAATTTCAGCCACAACCTGGTTGTAAACGAGAATGAATTGAATGAATTATTCATCAATTCACTTGAGCCTTATGATTGGCGCCCTAAAAACAGTTCAGTCCTGATTGATGCAGGTATTGTGATACCAGGCATTTCTGATAATTTTTCCGGTAACGCTCCTGATCTGGGTGCGTATGAAGCCGGTGGAGAATACTGGATACCGGGAGCCGATTGGTTACCCGGGGATTTAAAAGTGCCCGCATCAATAACAGAAGCTGAAGAAATGGCTGCTAAACTACAAAATGAGTGGACCAAAGATGAATCTCCCCCGGATACAAGTGCATCTGTATCCTTCCAGGTCAGAGTAATTCTCACCGATATTCATACCGGATCTCATATAACCGATGGAAATGTTGATTTTGGAAGCTTTATGATGTCGACGGATGATTCAGGTGAAGCTATTTATACCGGTATAAAGTTTGCAACTTACGTGGTTACATGTACTGCCCCCGGCTACCTTCCTTCCTCCACCCCAATGAGTATATTTTCAGACACAACGATCCATATTTCGCTTTCTCATAAAATTCTTGCAGATACATGGTTGACTATAGTGGACAGGGTAACAGGGGTGCCTTTGAACCGGGCAGTCCTGACCCTGGAAAGCCAGGTATTACTTACAAACATTACGGGTATTGTGCATATTGAAGATCTCCCGCACGGAACTTTTTCCTTTAAAATCGAACACAACGAATATTTCCCTCTTTCGGATTCGATAATAATCCAGGGAGACACGAGTCTCGTAATCAGCCTGACAAAAAAACTTGCTAATATTTGCTTTGAGCTTATTGATTTAACGCACCCGGTAGAAAATGCTCTGGTCAGTTTCAACAACTGGTGCTTTTACAGTAAAAGCAACGGAAAAGTTCTGTTCCTCAACCAGCAATCCCGTAAAGATTATGAATATTTTATTGAGAAAGAAGGATATCAAACGATCACCGGTTCCCTTTACCTGGAGATCGATACATTGATCCGGATATTTTTTACCCCGGCTACCACTTTGAAAAATATTTCCTGTATGGATTACCGCATCTATCCCAACCCTGTCAAAGAAATGCTAAATATTACTTCTTCCGGGGAAAAAGGTAACATGTCCCTGATAGATTTGAATGGAAAAGTAATGCTTTCAGGAATCCTTTTAAAGGGGGATCAGTCATTTGACCTGACAGGCATGCATGCAGGTATTTACCTTCTCCAGATTAAATCAAAGGATTTTATAAGATTTGAGAAAATCATCAAATTGTAGCAGTAAAATGCCTGAATCCAATATTTGCACTTTATTGTTCAAATCATTCTTCAGATTTTTTCAAATAAAATGGGATATACCAGTTACTTTCATCCATCAGTTTTTGCCTGATAGATTCTTTCTGGCTCTCCTTTTCAAATTTGGCAGCTACCTTGTCGGCCAGGTAAGAATTATCCTCCCTTCGAAAAGCAATCCTCATTAAATCATAGAAACGTTCGCCTTCAAACGCAAGTTCCCTGGCTCTTTCATCAAGGATCTTATTTTCAAGATAAGCTTTTTTAGCAGAGAGATTTCCGGTGTAGTTATAAAAACCGATTACCTGGTTGGTGTATGGATCATGTTTATAAATATAATCGTTTTCAATGGTTACTTTTTCATAACCGTCTGCAAAACCCACCCTTCCTCTTACTCCAAGTTGCTTACTATTATTCTGGTAGGAACCCTCATTCAGGAACTTTTGAGCCAGGAGCACATCTGTTCTTAAAAGCCCCCCGCTTAAAAATACCATTTGGGTGTATATTTCAGCTTCATAGAGATGAACAGAAGCCGCTCTGTAAATAATGAAATTTGCATCCTGGTCATAACTATTCTTATTCAGTGAATATTTATAAACAACTGTGTCTGCATTCTCCATTATTTTTTGAACATCAGAATAGTTTCCGTTTTTTTTATAATCCAGCATGAGCATAACTTCATTTCTACTTAAAGGAACACCATTATTTGAATACCTGTAGGAGACATTGTAACCGCGGTAGAAATCTCCGGGAACTCCCGGGTTTTCAGGATCAAGGTAGGTTAATGCAGGATTAGTTTTATTAATTATAATTTTAGTTGAATTCCATGAAGTCTCCCAATTTTCTACCGCATATTTTGTTGGTTTGATCTGGTAACTGTTTGGCACCTCATCAGAAAATAAATATTGCAGGTTATTCTGCTGCCGGTTAGATTTATCAAATTTCAATACCAGGATATGTTCATCAGGATCAATACCGGAAATAATATTTCTCCATTTATCTAAAGAAAACTTCGCATCCAAACCAAATTTAATATTACTTATTCCCTCATAATTGTACACAATCGGATCGAAATACTGAAGTGCTCTGCCATAATCCCCTTTGTATAAATACATCTGGCCCATTAATACATTCTTAGCATACTGATTCCAGACAGTTACATCCCAGGTAACATCACCGTTATCAATCCTGTGGTTCACACCTACCGCTTTAACTTTAGATTCCAGTTCATTTGTCAGAGTATCAATAATTGCAATTAAATCAATAAAGGCATTTGGAATTACCAGGGGATTCTTTCTGATGATGGTATCGTTATGATATCCGTCAACCGCGTAAATTATATCTATTGAGTCGGTAATTGATTTTGGAGAATTTACATAATCTTCAATTTCTTTGATATTAGTTAATGAGTAGGGAATATAAGGGATCTTCCCATAAATTCTTGCCGCGTTGAAAAAAGCCCAGGCTCTCATACATAATGCTTCGCCATAATACCGGTCGAAATTTGTGACAGGAGCATTCTTATCCATAGCTTCAGGATGGTATAATTCAATTTTTCTGATAAAGTTATTACATGCAGCAATCAGAGTATAAAAATTCAGGGGGGAAGCATATTTATTGTTCTCAGAAACATTAAAGTTATAAATCTCAATCAAGTCCCGGTCAGCATTTTGTGTAATTTTACATAAATCACTTCTCAGGTCACCGAGGATAACGATCTGCTCAACTAATTTTTGTTGAAGTGAGTATAATCCAAGATCGGCAGACCTGTATTCGCTTTCATCCTTAAAATAATTCTCTTCTTTAATATACAGGCCCAGATCAGGTTCATATAACTTCTTGCATGATAATACTGTCAACAGCCCAAAAATCATTGCAATTACGATCCCATTTCTGATTATGCACATATTCTCAAAGAATTTTCGAAATTTTTGCATCTAAATGTAATTTCTGAACATTTAAATATTGTTTATTACAATCCAAATTTTATTCCCAGTATAACACTGGTATAAAACGGCATCAATCCATAATCGATCCCCTGGTCCCGGGAACTAAATGAATACGCAAACTCAGGATCATAGCCCAGATAATTGTTCAGGTTAAACAGGTTTGTTGCCGTGACATACGTGTTTATATTTCTGAAGAACAGCACCTTATCTGAAATCGTATAGGAAAGAGATAATTGCTTAAGGCGTAAATAAGAAGCATCTTCGATCCATCTTGATGAAAATGCATTATTCCCCAAAGGATCACCCCACAATGCCCTGGGTACATCGGTTTGCTGACCCTCATACTCCCATCGATTCAAAGTTGACACACTTTGATTGGAAAGGTCGGTTATTTTCTCGTTCTGATACCTTACATAATTAAATGCCTTATTCCCGTAAACAAATTGCCAGAAGAAATGCAATCCCCATCTTTTATATATAAAACTGGTATTTAACCCACCGAAATATTCAGGGTTGGAGGATCCCAGTATAACTTTATCATAGTCGTTTATAATACCATCCGGAACGTTATCCTGGCCCGAAATATCCCTGAATATTGCATCACCGGCTCCAAAGGGCATTCCTCTTTCATTGACCAGGTCAGCCTGGCTGGCCTCATCGCTTGTGGAAAATACACCCTCGTACATATAACCATAAAAACTATTAACCGGATTATCAACAGAATTAATGATCTGGCACCCGTTCAGGTCGGATACTATTTGTCCCCCCTGGATTGAAGTAATTTTATTTCTGTTGGAGGAAATATTCAGGTCCAAATCTAATTTAAAATTATTCGCATCCACAATTCTGGTAAAGATGAAGATCTCTTCACCACTGTTATTCAAAGATCCGTTGTTAATCGGATAATAGTCATACCCGATAAAAGGATCCAGTTTCTCATAAACCAGGAGATCTTCAGAGTTATAATCGTAATAATCGAATGATAACCTGATCCGGCCGGCATAAAGACTCAGATCAGCGCCAAAATTTAATTTCTTATTTTTCTCGGCAGTTAGTGATTCATTTGTAAAAGCAGAAGGAATTACGCCGGAAGTTTCCCGGTACAATGACAGTTTATAATAATTGTATATGTTCCCTATTCCAATATCATCATTTCCGGATAATCCAAATGAAAACCTGAGTTTAAGGTCCTCGATTGCGGAGACATTCTTTAAGAAATTTTCATTAGATAATCTCCATGCACCGCCCGCTGCATAAAACATCCTGAAAGGCACCCCTGATATTTTAAAGACATCGTTGGCTGACTTCCCGATATTGGATGATAAATCCGATGTCATACTGAGTTCCAGGAGGTATTTATCCCTGAAACTATAATCAACTTTTCCGTAGGTTGAAAGCCAGTTCCAGTTTAAAATCCTGCCCCCGTCATCTCTTAAAAATGGAACCCCTGCCTGCAGATTTGTATATTGGTCATTTTCATTTGCATTTTTAGCAATGGCCCAGTCCTCCTGAAGTTTATTTACTTGCCATTTAGAACCGATCATAGCCGAAAGGGCATGTACTTTATTAAATGTACCTGAATATGAGAGGTAATTGTTGTTATATACGGAAAGGAATCCATTATTCATGGATTTTGAAGCATTGAATACTTCCCCCGAGTAATACAAATCCATTCCCAGGTTTGGAAGGTATGCACTTTCCCGGATTGAGGAAATATTCAACCCAAGAATGGAATTCCATTTTATTTTTTTTGTGATATCACCTTCAATTCTGACTGAAGTCAGAAATCTGTTCCCCGAGTTTTTAGCATTATAATTCTTAATTACTGCCAGGGGATTACTTATTCCCAATTCGTCAACATTATCGATAATAGGCAGTTGATTATTATTATCATATTTATAAGGGGATAAAAGTGGAGATTTAAACAAAGATGTCAGAATCGGGCTGGTTTGTGGTAAAAGAGCCGATTCCTTCAAATTTGCGTTAGTATTGGCAAGGTTTGCACTAATATACATTCTCATCCATTCGAAAATATTAAAAGTACCCACAAATCGGGTTGTAAAACGATTAAAACCGGTGTTTTTAAAAATTCCTTCATGACCCAGGTAGCCGACTGAAAGACCATACCTCCCAATAGCGTCACCACCTTTTACACTTAAATAAGCATCCTGCATCACAGAATTTGTAAATACTTCTTTTTGCCAGTTATAATCGTGTGAGTACCGGATATATTCCTTATCTGCGGGAGTATAGAATAAACCCGGGTATAAACCAGGGAGGGATTCTTCCAGTACATTTGAAGTCAGGAGGATTTCATTAGCCAGGGTTTTATATTCTTCACTGTTTAATTGTGGAATTTCCTTTCCTTTAAAATTGATTCCGGTTTTAAATGAAAAATCAATAGTTGTCTGTGTCTCAGGTGGATTAAGCGTTTCAATAAGCACAACCCCGTTTGAACCTTTTACCCCATACTGCGAAGTACTTAATCCATCTTTAAGAATGGTTACTTTTGTAATATCCTAGGGTTCAATAAAGTTTACAGGATTAAATGAATTTCCTTCAATCAGGGAATTATAAGTACCTCCAAATTCAAGAGGCATACCATCAACAATGTATAAGGGCTGGTTATTAGCATTTAGTGAATTCACTCCCCTGATCATAACAGAACCACCTGAACCGGGTTGACCGGAATTTCCTGTCATGTTTACACCCGGAATTTTTCCCTGAAAATACTGGTCCAGTGTTGAAAAGGAGGAAAGTTCCAGGTCCTTTGAACCCAGTGAGTTCATGGCAGAAATCATATTACGTCTTGTCTTGTATCCGCCGGTATATAAAAGTTCATCATGATCAGAGTCAATATCAGTTTTACTGAGGTAAACCGTTAAATTTATTCTGCCGGCAAGAAATATACGTTGTCCTTTATATTTCCCGAGGGGTGTAATTATCAGCCATGAATCACCCGATTCGATAGCCATTTCAAATGATCCATCATCCCTGGTCACAACAGGGCTAAGAGAACTTCCTTCAATACTAATTGAAACGCCTTGAAGAGGTTTATTCTGAACTCCCAGGATCGTACCCATGACTTTATAATTCTGTCCAAAACCGGAAACCGGAATAAACAGAATTAATATCAATATGCTGATCCTTAAATAATTTTTACCCGTTCTCATACATTAATAGTTGTTATCCAATGATTTATTCAGGAATTAAGGAGACATAATCAATTGCAAGACCGTTGGTATTTGAAGCGCCTGATTCTATATAATTTATGGCAATTTTTACATCTCCAAAATCGGTGATATTATCTACCCAGAAATCAAATTTGTTATATCCACCGTCAGGAATGAAGAATTCTCCGGTTACACTTCTGACAGTTTTTCTTAAATCATATAAATCAATTTCCCCGATATATTCATCATTTACATAAATCTCATAAATTCCTGAAGGTCTGGAATTTGCACGACATACAAACCGGTATTTCTGTGGAAACAAATTTTTAATATAAAATTCCATTTTAAAAGTTCCGTTATACCGGATACCTAAGTTCAGGCTTATAATTGTGTCATTATCTGCTCCAACAACCGGCTGAATCACCGGAGTGGTATTTGATCCGGTAATTTTAACCCAGTCCTGCCAGTTAAACACTCCGGCTCCTACCGCTTTAACCAGGGACTCTCCCTGCATTTTATTTTCATTTTTGTATAAAGAATCGGGGACACTGAAATTCAGATATTTGAATACCACTCCATTACTGCAAATAAACCGGGAATCCGGATCTATGTTATTGCAGTCGACAAAGACGGTATCTCCGGCAATACTTTTCAATTTACCCGCACAAAAATCTTCATACTGGAATGAACCCTCGAAAATTCCGTTTTTTACAATTCCCGGTAGCAATACATTAAGTTGCCAGACTTCGGGAATATCAGCAAAGGAATGAAAATTTCCCGTCAGGTTAGAAGCCATTTCATCAAGTGCATCCCTGTACTGAGTCTCGTCGAAAAGAAGAAAAGTGGCTGTTTTTTGCCTGAATTCCTGGGGAACGGGAAAATATAAAGAGTCAAATAAATTAATATAGGTAAAGACTGAGTCATAGATTGTATTTCCAGCACTATCATACCCAAGAGGGGTACTTAAATTATGGTCGAGATAAACAGAATCGAACTGATCAATATAATCCTTCAGAATTCCGCTATTATGTGCAATATATTCATACAGTGTTGGTTTCGGGTAAAGGAGATCATGAATTTCATAATACTTTCCATTAGAGCACAATGGACTGGAATAATAGATTTTTACTCCATCGACGAAATATTCTCCATTATTATTTTCGATCAGGGCAAACTTGCCTGTAGAGGTTTCCAGCATCTTTGAATGTTCAACATTACGTGTATTAAATACAGTTTCAGAAATATGATAACGCAGAATTAAAATCACGTCGGAAGTATCTGCATTAAAATTATCAAAGGCTGCATTATCGGGAACAAAAACAGTAATGGATCTCCCGGTTTTAAATAATGAATCCAACCCGTTCGCCTGCAGATAATCCGTAAATTTTGAATAATCAGGATCGTTCAGTAATAACTCCCATACTGTTTGTTTTACAGTAACTTCACTAATGGAATTATAATGTTCATCCCAACTTTCTTTACAGGCTGTCAAACTAAATAGGATCAACAAAAACACTATTTTAACAAATTTTATCTGCATGAGAATAAATTTTTAAAATTGCTAAACCGGAATAAATCTTATATAGTCCCATATAAAGTTCCCCGGGATAAGGCTCTGGATTCGGACTATATGAGAAGCATAAGTTGTAAACTCGTATTCTCCAAGCACAAATTCTTTATACGGGTTATCACTGGTCGCTCCGGAGGTTAAATTCAAATTACCACCGATCTGGTGGTTATCAATGAAAATCTGAATAATCGCATTTTGCTGATTAAAAGCGTTTGTCCTTAACCTTACACTATACTTACCAGGTAATAACTTTGGGATAATATATGAGATAACAAAATCTCCGTTTATTTGAATATAATCCAGGTTACTCGATTTTTCAGCAGTGGAGCTTGATTTTATATATGAAATTTCTTTGACTCCCTCCCAACTTAAAACAGTGAAATTATCCAGGGTAAACAGATAAGTGTTGGGTACACTTCGTACATTGTTTATTAACGGCTCTTCATAGAACTGAAATATCGCCTGGGCCCTGTTTGGTTTATATAAATTCATTATTTCCGAAATAACATGTATGGGGCCGTTTTTTGAAAGTATGTTACTTTCATCATAGACAGGTTCAATATAATTAATGACTGAAGTATCTGTTCCCGTGATAATGGTATCAAAATTTGCGACCCCCTGGTTTATTTTAATGATAAAACCAGCATCTATGCGAAGAGGAAGTGAAGCCCAGGTATTATAATTTTTCGAATTTTCAAAATTATCGAGAAAATAGCTACCGTCAAGAATATGATATGCAACAAACTGGTATAAACCATTATCTTCTCTTGAAAAATTACTATTTTCAGGCTTGATAAGGGAGATCAAATCATCAATGGAATATATACCTGATTTATTGTAGATTGAATCAGGTTCAACCAGCAGGGTATAAATATTTTTTCTATTGCTGCCATTTGTTGTATATATACCCATTTTATCATTTATCCTTGTGGTATCAAGCGCTGCGGTAAATATGGAATAATCAGGATTTAATTTCAACAGGTCATAACTTGAATATACAATTGGCTCAAGTACCTTACTGATTATATGAATATAACCATTACTGGCTTCAATGTTCTGCCTGATAACAGGCGCAACATTATTTACTTTATAAATCGTTGTATCAAGATCATTTGAAAACCCTATTGTAAGGTTATCTCCTGATAAAGTAGTATCCGGCAAAGCACCGAAAGGAAAATCATTTGTTCTGAATTCACGGTTTACAACATGATACCTGACAAGCACCCTTATAAAAGCATTATCAGCCAATAATTGATCAACGTTGTAATAATTTTTATTCTGTTTTATGTATGAATCAAAAGCGCTATCAGTTGGGAGGAAGAGTGTATAAGAGTTGCCATTGGGGTTATATGAGCTCAGGGCATCCGTCAGCCTGCCTTCTTTCATCATCTTATAAAATACACTGAACCGGGTAGTATCGGATGAAATAAATTCTGCAATTGAAACAAACTGTTCTTCAGTAGTAAAATTAAGGACTTCTTTCTTACAGGAATACGTAAGGGACAATACAAGCAATGAAAAAACATACACTACAGCTAATTTTCCCTTATTTTTTTTCATTTTCGATTTATAATTTAATTAGCATAAAAAGGATTCTGAATCAAATGGGAATTTGATTCCAGTTCATGGCTGGAAACGGGTAA
>CAYGFI010000126.1:0-14249 GCA_964349045.1 uncultured Chitinophaga sp. | reverse complement strand
TACTTTTGCCATAGTGTTAACCGTTTTTTTGGTCAACGTATTTCAGGCACCGACACATTGATGAGTCAAACGTCACCCGTTACGAGTTAGATTTGAGAATATAAGTTTTACCCAATATTACCTGGCTCTATATTAGTATTAAACAAATGAAATTAACAAAATTATTTAACGAATTTTTTAGCAGCGAAAAAGCAGGTGGACTTATTTTAGTTTTCGCGACCCTGCTATCGCTCGTGCTTGCCAATTCGATCTGGCAGACTGAATATATAAAGATCTGGAATTATGATGTAGGCGGGCACAGCATTGTACATTGGATAAATGACGGACTGATGGCTATCTTTTTTCTGCTTATCGGATTAGAACTTGAGCGGGAATTATATGAAGGAGAACTCAACAGCTTAAAAAATGCTTCACTACCCATCTTCGGAGCAATAGGAGGAATGCTGGTTCCGGCAATTCTCTTTTCATTATTCAACTTTGGTTCAACAACTCAGTCAGGCGTAGCCATTCCTATGGCGACAGATATTGCTTTTGCCATTGGCATTTTATCCTTATTAGGAAAGCGTGTTCCCGGTTCTCTGAAAATATTCCTGACAGCATTTGCTGTCATTGATGATTTGGGAGCTATTATTATTATTGCACTTTTCTATACCTGTTCTTTGGCAATAACAAATTTACTTATTGCAATAGGTATCTGGGCCTTTCTTTTCATTCTGAATCGCGTGAAAGTCTGCAACCTGATCCCTTATTTAATTGGAGGTGTTTTCATGTGGTATTTCATGTCGAAATCAGGGGTACATGCAACAATAACAGGTGTTTTACTGGCATTTGTCATTCCATTCAGCCACGGGGGAGAAAAATCACCATCTTTCATCCTTCAACATCTGTTGCACAAACCTGTGGCATTTTTTATTTTACCATTATTTGCATTGGCTAATACCAGCATTATTATAGGCGCTGGCTGGCAAAGCGGATTAATCGAGGCCAATAGTCTTGGAATTTTTGCCGGATTGGTATTAGGAAAGCCTTTGGGTATCTGGTTATTTTCATTAGTTGGCGTTGGCCTTGGATTTTGTGCGTTACCTTCTGACTTAAAATGGAAAAATATTATCGGAGTCGGATTTCTGGGTGGTATTGGATTTACTATGTCAATTTTCATTACCCTTCTTGCGTTTGACACAGAAGAATTAGTAAACAGTTCAAAAATCGCAATTATTCTCGCATCGCTGATCGCCGGTATCATCGGATATTTTTTCCTTAAAATTACTCTTAAAACACAGTTTGATACTGAGGAATGAGACTGGGGCTGTTTTTGAATTTTGAATTTAATTTTATATGAGTACCGGCAATTATGAATAATTTGGGAAATGAACAAATATGTTTTGTATTAAATAACTTGTTCCATAAGTTTGAGATTCCTCATTTCGTCCCGATAAATCGGGACGAAATGAGGAATGACACCTCTTTTTGTCATTTGGGGTGCAACGGAGGATATTTGTTAATGCAAATCTCCTCCGTTGTACCTTTTGTCACCAGCAAGACCCTGTCATTCCGATCGTTAGCGAGGAATCTCTTTCATATTATTAATTCCTGACACTCAATTATTTTTAAATCTGTCCTGATATTATTAAGGGATTAATCCTCCTGCAAAGACAACCCTTCCGTAAGTTTTTCAAGCTCTCTTGCCATTGAAATGAATTGTCCGGCGTTCATCTCCTTGATGTAAACAAGTCCATGCGTGGCACGGATCAATGGATGATCGTTCTCGTAAAAGAAATTTTTTCCCAGCAAAAGTTGAATTTGCTTAAGCTGTTTAACCCAGATTTTTCGTGTGAGCTCGCTGAATTTCCCGTCGTATTCATAGCTTGGGAAGGAGGCATTCACCTGGCTCATATAACTCTCAGTAAAAGAGGTTTCCAGAATATCCAGCGCATTAAGTGATACCGGTACAATCATCTCCACATCAGCAGGATGAAATCTATACCACACGTTCCGGTAACCTAAAATCCGCAGTTTTGATAAATCAGCCTCTTTCTGCCATTCTTTTACTGCTCCCGCTATTGCCTGCAATACCTTATAATGCGTATCCGGGCCACTGCCTTCAGGATCAAGGGCAAGGCTTATTACAGTGGGTTCATATTTCCTGAATTCCTCCAGAATTGGCAAAACATCTCTTTCCTTTTCAGGATTTTCGGTAAAGAGATCTCCTTTATAAAAACCAAGCCTCAGGTGATGAACATTCTTAACCGGTACGCCGAAATGTGCCCACACAAGCTCCTCTTCCATCTCGCGGAGCATGCCTTTAAGTTGTTGTATTTCGGGGGAGTTTTTCCCACCGTCATAACTTCCTTCTAACTCTGTGATAATAGAATTTATCTGAGATACAAGTCCTTCTTTATTTTTTACATTGTATATTCCAACAACTGCTCTTACCAGTCTGTGGCAAAGCCCTCGTTTTTTCTCTTCTTCATTTCTCTCAGCCACATTATCGAGAAAATGATAAACATCCTTATCAAACTTGAGTTGGTAACCTTTCTCGAAAAAATCAGGATATTTTGTCATCTGAATCTTACTGATAGTAATAAGCCTCAAAGTTTCTTTTAATATATCCAATACAAAACCATTTGTAACTGCAGTAAATCCGGAAGTAAGCACCGAAAAATGCATCTGGTTGCTGGCCGACCTTACCTGGCGGTTAGTATATGGCATAATTCCCAGCATAATATCATCGTGATGAGGACCGGTATGGTACAATATCTGGTTTTCATCTTTTTTCATTCCTCTGGCCAGTTTTGCTTTTACAGAATCAATCACAGTTGAAACGGTATCATCATTCAGTCCTGGAATCATTGCGCAATAGACATCAGTTTTAAGATCCTCCATGGTTAGGTGATGACCGTATTTATCAAGTTTCCTGCACAGGTCAATGATTGATCTTTCGGTTTTTTCATGATTCCATGAACCTGTTTTATAATACCGGAGAAGGCTGTCTTTAAGTTGGGAAGCAGCTCCCACGGTAAGATAAAAACGACTATCAGGAAGGCGTTGCATAACTGTAGCAGGATAAACAGTATCCAGTTCGCTTTCGAGAGAATGCTTAACAATATCTGCTTTTGCCTCACCGGCTGCAAAAATTACAGCTACAGCCTGTGGATTAAAAGTGATGGTTTCCAGGCCAATGGTAATGACCAGCCGGTTCCGGGAAACTTCAATTCCTCCCAGGTCGCCCGCTGCAACAGCCTGTGTTTCGAAATTGGTTCCGGTAAGACGTGTGGTAGAATAAAGATCCGATCCCCGGGTATTAAAAGCAATATGTCCATCGGGGCCAATTCCCCCAAGGAAAAAACCGATACCTCCCTTTTCCCTGATCTTCAATTCATAAGCCGAACACCAGTTATCTATAAGGAATATCGAGTCCTGTTGGATTTTCTCCAAAACAGATTTCGCCTCACGGAAACGGAGTGATAAATCAATTTTGTAGTCGGGGAAAACTTCCAGAAAATGGTGCTTTCCGGCTAACGGGATTTCCTCTGAATTGATCAGTAATGCTTTGGCGTAGTCAAGACCAAATCCCCCGATATAAAAATTTCTGACATAATTATAAAAGCTGTTATGTTGCGAGGGATCAATTGGATAAAACTCATCGATTTGTACAAAATGCAGTCCTCTCAAATCAGGACGCTTCAAACCGTCAAGGCCATATTTTTCACGCAATGAAGTGATGTTCTTTTCATTCCAACCGGTTAAAAGGTATTGTGTATATTTGATGAAGTATTCGGGGGTCTTGCCTGTTGGCAGACTTATTACCCCTTCAGGATGAGCGGATGCCCACTCGAGGAATCGAAGGGCAGTAAACAACCCGAGTTTGGGAAAATCGCTAACCGTTATATACGGAATTTTAGTAGTCATTTCCCGGATGCCGGATTCCAAAAGGAAAGCCTGTTCCACTTTTGAACTGAAGATTTTTTGCATAGGGTTTTTGATTTTTTTATGACTATTTACAACAAAGGTACTGAGAGAAGTGAGTCACACGGAGATTGAAATAAAATTTCCAAAACCAACCGGCAACCACTCCACTATTACGTTTCTCTGTGATCCGTGGTTAAATGAAATAGTTTTATGTTTGATATTTCTTATAAATATCAAGCACGATATTTACCATTTTTCCAAAATTCTTCTCTATATCCATCAATAAAGCATACTGCGCTCTTGACCGTTGGATGTTATGTTCCGGATGGGAAATCCGATAATAGCGGTTTCCATCCAGATAATCCATCAGGAAACGCAATAGTTGCTCGAAAGTGATATAACGGGCAGCAAAAGCCAGGCTGTCAACTTCTGTCTGGTTCAGAAAAGTAGATGCTTCCCGTATATACCCCCGGGTAAACGCTTCATAATAATCCATGTTAATATGCACATTCTCCGGATTTACATCGTCTTCAGCTCCTGTATTTGTATAGGACCTGATAGCATCACCATAATCATACAAAACACTTCCGTAAAGTACCGTATCGAGGTCGATCAGACATAAAACCTCACCCTGTTTATCGAAAAGAATATTCAGCAGTTTTGCATCATTGTGAGCAACCCTTATGGGAATTTGTCCATTTTCGAACAGACTCCGGAAATTCATCATGTCCTCTCTCCTGCTTTCAATCCAGTCAATTTCTTTACTGTAAAGAGATTTCAGAGATTTTGAAATATTACCTATTACGCCATCCCATTGCTCATAACGATAGCGCAAATTATGAAATCCCGGAAGAATATCGGTAAGGGGTTCTGTAAAATCGGATAACAAATAATGAAACTCCCCGGTTCCGCGACCACCGGAAAAAGCCATTAAACCATTGACCGGAATATGGTAAGTTACCGAATCTTTTATAAAAAGACACATTGCCCAGTACTCGCCTTCAGAGTCAATATAATAAAGTTCGCCTGAAAGCGCCGGGATCAAAGTAAGGGCATGTCTGAGGGGATCAAGTCCTTTATTTTCGACCTTGAACTTCAGATGTTTTGAAACCAGCGATATATTCTGCATCATGGCAGGAACATCCCGGAACACATTTTTATTTTTGTGTTGCAGGAGGTAATGATAAGAATCAGACCCTGAAGTTTTCACGATAAAACTTTCGTGAATATTTCCCTCGACCAATGGGGTGATAGAATCAATTTTTGAGCTGATTTGAAATTTAGAGGCTGGTATGGATGGATTTATGGACATGATAGTCAATACAAATTGTTATAATTTCTCTGAATTATCAGATTGCCTCATTTTCAAATTTTCAAATTGTTAAATTTTCAAATTAAACTAATTATTCCTACTCCAACTTGTAAGTTTATATCCCCTGAGAGCATAAAAAAGTATAACCAGGTAACAGGGAAGCATGATCCAATATGCCTGTTGCGAGGAAAATATGTCAGCAAATTTGCCCCAGACCAGAGGCAGGATTGCACCACCGGAAATTGCCATAATGAGAAGCGCCGAACCTTTGCTGATAAAACTACCCAGGTTATGCAGCGCAAGTGGCCAGACCGCAGGCCATACAATTGCATTTGAAAGTCCGAAAAGAGCAACAAAAATTATTGAATTAATTCCGGTAGCAAATATGGCTCCCAGAGTGAATATCACACCAAGTATGGCTGAAATCATAAGAGCTTTCCGCTGATCTAAATATCTTGGAATCAGCAGAATTCCCAGGATATAACCTGCAAGCATCGCAACCATGGTATAGGAAGTAAAACGTTTAGCCAATTCCATTTTTATATCAAGAGATAATCCATAACGAATGATTGTATCACCGGCAATAACCTCAGCTCCGACATAGAAGAATAAAGTAACAACTCCCAGGATAAGGTGAGGAAAAGCAAAAATACTGGATTTACTTTTTATCAGACTTTCATTAACGTCCGGATCCTGTTCCTGTTCAATTTCGGGTAAAGGAGATAAACGCAATCCAATCCCCATGATGACAAGCACGATAGTCATGAAAATATAAGGGTTGATAACACGAAGTGCAAGTGAATCCAGAGCCAGACTTCGGGCTGTTTGATCAAGTCCTTCTAAACTCTTTATAAAAGCATCTCCATCGCTGAAAATATAGTAGGCAAGTAAAAGTGGAGCAATGGCTCCGGCCAGCTTATTACAAATACCCAGGATACTGATTCGTCTGGCCGCACTTTCACGCGGACCAATAATGGTTATATATGGATTTGAAGCCGTTTGCAGGATGGCAAGTCCGGTACCCATCACGAACAGCGCCAGAAGAAAAACCCAGTATGTACGGGAGTAAGCAGCGGGAATAAACATGAGCGTTCCCAGTGCAATAACGAAAAGACCAAGCATCATCCCATTTTTAAGCCCGCTCCGCTCAAGCACCCATGCAGAGGGCAATGCCATCACGGTATAGGCGATATAAAAAGCAAAAGCTACCAGCAACGCCTGAAAATTGGTTAGTTCACAGGCAATCTGAAGGTAAGGGATCAGTATCCCGTTAAGCCATGTTACAAACCCGAAAATAAAGAATAAGACTGAGATGATGATCATTGGCAAAACATAACTTTTTGCTGAATTATCATGAGTTGAAGCAGTTGTCATAGTATTGGTAATAGGGTTATTGTTTTTATTTCTTAATTCATAAAATTTAATGAAATTAAAAATCCGAAAGTAAGAAAAGCTTTATTAATTAACGTATAAACAGTAAATAAATTCAAAAGCTGTGGTGGAATTTTAACAATATCAGGATATGCATATACACCCCAATAATTCTAATATATTAACAAAGGCATCTTTACAGGAAAAATATGACCTTTTTCGTTAATTATACGAAACCATATCGTATATTTGTGCGCATATATAATCTGCTATATTATGAAAGTGACAGCAATAATACCTGATGAACTAGTGAAAGAAACTCAAAGTATTTCAAATGCCAAAAATATTACCCAGGCAATGATAATTGCCCTGAATAGTTATATTTCCCTGGAAAAGTTAAAGGCAATGGGTGAAAAAATAAATAATAAACCTTTGCAATTTAAGCATTCAGCAGAAGAAATCAGAGGTTTAAACAGAATATGATGGATATACTTCTTGATTCTTCGGTGTGGTTTGAATATTTTAAGAGAAAAGACCCCTATTTTATCAAAGTACAGTCGTTTTTAAATACATTAAGTATCAAAATAATTGACCCGGTCATTGGTGAATTATTACAGGGCGCATTAAATAAAAGCGAAATAAAATTTATAAGGGACTACATTCAATATGTTCCGAAAATTGAAATCACAAATTTATTTGAAAAAGCAGGAATCTATTCATTTGAAAACAAACTTATCTCAAAAGGAATCGGTCTGATAGATTCTTGTGTGATTATCGCAACAATTGAAACCAATTCAACGCTCTGGACGCTGGATAAGAAAATTGTAAAATTTTTGGATGATAAATATCTTTACTTGTAGCGAATTGGAATGTGGAAGCAGATTATATTCCCTTTTTGAAATAAATCTGATTGAATTAAAGTTTATCATCATAAATTAAAGACTCCCATCTCCATATTTCAATGTATCGTGAATTAAACCGGGCTGCTTCCAACCCCTTTCTCCAAAATCTATTGAATTTATTTGAGTTTATGTTTTTAATCACAATAATGGATCAAACAGGATCTTCCGTAATCAACGATTTAATTCTGTCAATCTGAATCTGCTTATTAACCTCCCTTAAACTCCTCGCTGTTTTGGTGAAGTACTGGTGAATAGAAATAAATTTCACCTGCAGTTTATTCCAATCGTTGAGTGTACCAATCTTATTTTGTTCTTTAAGTTCCTTGTACAGGGTATTGGAAACAGGAATCATATCGCTTCTTCCCAGGTAATCCAGGTCGGCATCGCAAATAATTTCCTGTAAAAGATCTTTGGGTTGTGGTGGCATTTTGGTTGCCATAATAATTTCACATATCCGGTCTATCTGAGCCTGGTTATAGCCATATTTAGGCAGCATTTCCCTCGCCAGCTCTGTTCCTGCCTGTTCATGACCGTCGTAGGTCACAGTGTGGCCGGCATCATGAAATAACCCTGCCGTTTTAAGTAAAAGGACTTCTTCGTCTGAGCAGTCTTCTGTCCAGCCGATAAGTTCAACTTCGGTTACCACATCTACCGTATGTTTTACATTATGGTAATAGAGATATGGAGGTAATTCTTTCTCCAGTTTCTCAAGAATCAACTCCTGTAATTCTGTAAATTGAACCAACTTAAACCGCGTGTCAAAAGCCGCATTAGGTATGATCCTGCTTCCGTTAAACGAAAATTCCTCCCTGAGTCCCTTTACTGAAAACATTTCCAGATCACCTTTATATTTTACCGGCATTTTTCCAAAGTAATCACAATCAAAAAGCTCTTTAACGAGTTCATAGGTCATCGCACTCACAATAATCGTCCCATCCTTACTGTAGTTCTCCATACGACTTGCTATATTAACCGTATCTCCCTTGATATCATAACTGACTTTTTTCTTTCCTGATATAGTGGCAAACACTGGTCCTGTATGGATTCCAAGTTTTATTTCCCATATTTTCTCTTTTCTCCCCTGCTGTTCCGGAAAACTATTCATGAAATGCTCAATTTCCAATGCAGCCATAACCACATCTATCGGGTTGGTCATATTTTTTGAAGGAATGCCGCCGGCAGCCATATAGGTGTCACCAATGGTTTTGATTTTTTGTATGTGATATTTCTCAAGTATACGATCGAATTCAAATAAAATAATATCGAGCTCATCCATGAGAACCTGGCTGTTCATGGATGCCTGAATATTTGAAAATCCCAGAATACTGGCATACATGACCGTTGCCATATCAAATTTTACTGACGCAGGCCGGTCAGGAAGCTTTTGCTCCGCGAGGATTTCCGAAGGTGACACTTTCTCAAGCAAAACTTTTTGCATCTCAGTCTCACGAGTGAGCTTTTCTATAAGTTTTTTAAGCTTCTCATTCTCCTCAGTAAGATCCTGATTATGTTTTGCCAGAGCGCTTATTCTTCTGAGAAGATCCTTATTGGATTGTGCCATGCTAATAAAATGTTCCTGTTGACGCCTAAAGTTAGTCGTTTCATTGACTTTTTCAAAAAAAACTATGATGGATCTCTCTTAAAACCGGAAATCCATTCAAAATAAACAAAAGCATATATGCATGTGTTCAAAGAATAGAATAATTAACGCCTTATGCGATTGAATCGGATGTTTTGAATAGGAATTAATATGTCTTAGTACACTGTTATCTTTGAAAGGTAAATTAATCTTTCAGAGTGCAGGTAAGTTTTAAAATGCTAATTTTGAAAACCAAATAATAACCATATGCTTCTGAAACGAATTACCCTTACACTAATTGCTATCCTGTTTCCTCTTATTATTCAGGTATACGCGCAGGACAAACCTTTTATCATCATGTCTTACAATGTGGAAAATCTTTTTGATACGATTGACAGTCCCGGAATTAATGATATCGAATTTACTCCCGCTAATAAAAAAGAGTGGAACTCTGAAAAATACAATAAGAAACTGAATGACCTGGCAAAAGTGATTTCCGCAGTTGGAAAAGGGGGATTCCCGGATATTATCGGACTTCAGGAAATTGAAAATTATGAAGTTTTACAGGATCTGATCAGTACTCCGGATTTAAAGCTGGGCGGATATGGCATTGTTCATGAAGAAAGTCCGGATGAACGTGGCATTGACGTTGCCCTTGTATATAAAAAGGAAAGTTTTAAATATGAAGGACATATTAAAATACCTGTTGCTTTCCCATTTGACTCGACAGAAAAAACCCGTGATATTCTATATGTTTATGGAAAGGCTCCTGATGGAATGGGACTTCATTTTTACGTGAACCACTGGAGCTCCAGGTTTGGCGGTGAAAGTGAAAGCGAACCTAAAAGAATGTATTGTGCAGTGGCTCTTAGACGGAGTGTTGATTTGCTTCTTTCGCGTGATACAAAAGCACGTATTGTTATCATGGGTGATTTCAATGATGAACCTACAAACCGAAGTATCATGAGTGTTTTACAGGCATCTAACAAGCTGAAAAACATTTCGGCCGGTGAATTTTACAACCTGATGTACGATAAACATAACCTTACTGCAGAAGGAAGTTACCTGTACAGGGAAAACTGGAATATGCTTGACCAGATCATCGTTTCACACTCACTGTTAAACGTAAAAAGTGGTTACGGCTGCAAATACGATTCCGGAAAGATTTTTAAGGAAGAATGGATGCTTTATAAAGCAAAAAACGGAGAATATTCCCCCAACCGTACCTATGGCGGGGATAATTATTTCGGGGGGATAAGCGATCATTTGCCGGTTTATGTTGTTCTGGAAATGGTGAAATGATGGTTGAAAAGTTATGGATTTCAAATTAACATCTGACTATAAACCAACCGGCGATCAGCCCGAAGCCATTAAACAACTGGTTGATGGAATCGCATCGGGTGCGGAATCCCAGGTATTGCTGGGAGTTACCGGTTCCGGTAAAACATTTACCATAGCCAACCTTATTGAAAAAATTAACCGTCCGACTCTAGTTTTAAGTCATAATAAAACGTTAGCCGCTCAGCTTTATGGAGAGTTTAAAGAGTTTTTTCCTGATAACGCGGTGGAATATTTCGTTTCCTATTATGATTATTACCAGCCTGAAGCCTATTTACCCGTGACAGATACCTATATTGAAAAGGATCTTTCCATTAATGAAGAAATTGAGAAACTCAGATTAAGCACAACCTCTTCCCTCCTGTCCGGACGACGCGATGTGATTGTCGTCTCATCGGTTTCCTGCTTGTATGGTATTGGAAATCCCAAGGATTTTCACGAAAACACGCTGAACATTAAAAAGGGAGATCAGTTAGGGCGGAATATCTTTTTACGCAAACTGGTTGACAGTCTGTATTCCCGTAACGAAGTTGATTTTTCGGCGGGTACCTTCCGTGTCCGGGGTGACACGGTTGATGTATTCCTTGCATACCGTAATCTTGCATACAGGATCATGTTTTTTGGGGATGAGATTGATGGGATGCAATCTATCGACCCTTTGACCGGTCAGACTCTGGAAGAGCATGATGAAATAGTGATTTTTCCTGCAAACATTTTTATTACCGCTAAAAACAGGATGAAAACTGCTATTGAGGAGATCCAGGATGATATGGTGAAGCAGGTTGACTATTTTAAAGAAATCGGAAAACACCAGGAAGCTAAGCGATTAGAAGAACGTGTGAATTTTGACCTGGAGATGATCCGGGAACTGGGCTATTGTCCGGGGATTGAAAATTATTCACGGTATTTCGATGGCCGGACCCCCGGAACAAGACCTTTCTGTCTCCTGGATTATTTTCCACAGGATTTTCTTACAGTTATTGATGAGAGTCATGCAACACTTCCCCAGATCCGGGCGATGTTTGGCGGGGATCACAGTCGCAAACAGACCCTTATTGAATTCGGATTTCGTCTGCCGGCAGCCATAGACAACCGTCCCCTGAAATTCGAGGAATTTGAATCCCTGATCGGGCAAAGAGTATATGTATCGGCCACTCCCTCGGATTATGAGCTCGAGAAGTCAGAAGGAGTAGTTATTGAGCAGGTTATCCGCCCCACCGGTTTACTTGATCCCGTTATTGAAATCAGACCCAGCCTGAATCAGATCGACCACCTGATCGGCGAGATAAAAGCAAGGGTCAGAGATTCGGAAAGAGTGCTCGTGACCACTCTTACAAAAAGGATGGCAGAAGAATTGAGCGCTTACCTCATTAAGCTGAATTTCAGATGCCGGTACATTCATTCGGACATTGACACCCTTGAGAGGGTTGAAATTATGGAGGGACTAAGAAAAGGTACGTTTGATGTTTTAGTAGGAGTAAACCTGCTCAGGGAAGGATTGGATTTACCTGAAGTTTCCCTGGTTGCAATTCTGGATGCGGATAAAGAGGGATTTCTCCGTTCAGAAAAATCACTGACGCAAACCTCGGGAAGGGCAGCAAGGAACCTGAACGGTAAAGTGATCATGTATGCCGATAAGATCACCAATTCGATGAAGAGAACCATCGATGAAACAGACAGAAGACGTGCAAAACAATTACTATATAACGAAGCGAACAACATCACTCCTACCCAGATCAAAAAAGAAAGGATGTCGATGATGGGGAATCTGCGCGATGAGGCAAAGAGTCGCGGATTTTATACAGAGCCTGTGGATGCACATGTTGCTGCAGATCCGGTTGTGAGCTATATGGATGCGGATCAGTTGAAAAAAGCCATAGAGAAGACCAGGAAGAACATGGAAAAAGCTGCAAGGGAGTTGGATTTTATCCAGGCTGCGAGGTTCAGGGACGAGATGTATGAGTTGGAAAAGCTCATGGAAAAAAAGGATAAGAAGTAAACCGGATTCTTTCCCGGGAGATGGGTATGAGAGGGGAGAGATGAGTGATGAGAGGGGAGAGATGATAGATATGTGGGGAACAGAAATATTTGAAAGTGGGACATCTCAATGACTTTAACAGGATTATCATCAGCTATCAGTTCATCAAGGCTCGGAGAAAGTAAAAGAAGTTGGCTTCGATCAGTTCCTGTTCTATGTACCATATTCCTGATTTTTTATTCAAGTTACAGAAATGCAGCACTTTGGTCAATCTTATCTATGAAAGGTTTTGAACAAAAGTGTGTGAGTTTTTGCACAGTGTGACGGCCCGGCGACATAATTAGTAACCGTTACTCGACGAAGCATCCGGGCAGGGTCCCGGTACTTTAGCCGAGAAGTTGTCACGGTGCGAGGAGAGTATGGCACGTGTTTTTGCTGTCCGGGTACAAAGCTAGTTGAGCATTACGCGTGTCGAGGTACAAAGTTGATTACGAGCCATATATTTATCCCCGGTTACAAAGTTTTATGCGTTGCAGAAGCGCTGTCCGGGTTTGTCCCCAGTTACAAAGCTCTCTTGGTAGTTGAAGCAAAATGCAAAAACCATGACAAGCTTATTAATTATACCGTTCATCTTATAGCCGGTTCTTTGTTTATAATTAAGATATTAAAGGGTATTTTATTATTTTTAATTCACGATGATATTTTTGAAAACAATTTTAGAAGCTATGTTTACACTTCAGGTTGGTTTCTTAAAATCATTGAAATAGAAGGGTTTACTCTATACACTAGGAGCGGCAAGACATTGATGACTATTCTTTTACTAGTACCTCATAATGAACAATTGGTTCCATGCTTATAAGGTATTTATGATCATCAGGGTACAAGCGGGCTTTGTTGTAGTCTGGACCTGTAAAATTTTTAATGGAGTCTTCTGAATCCCAGAAAGAC
The DNA here is from genome assembly GCA_964349045.1 of uncultured Chitinophaga sp. GTDB lineage: Bacteria > Bacteroidota > Bacteroidia > Bacteroidales > JACJXF01. The sequence goes on along the minus strand of CAYGFI010000126.1, from coordinate 912 downwards.
ATTATCATTAAATGGGACATAGTGTCAAAATCTTTAATTAATATTTGCACTCCTATATTTCCTTTAGTTTTTTGTAGCCCAGGCAAACCTGTTTGCTTTATGTACTCAAAGAATTCATTTCTTTTCGCCTTTTGAACTTTCCCAATCCATATTCTTGCTATCATTTTCTTAAATTTTAATAAGTACGAGATTTTAATATTACAAATATAAATAAAAATAATTAACACCAACAAAAATATATTTGCAAGTGTTAATTAAAATGTTTAATTTTGCCACATGCGTCCATTTGTGCGTACCATAGAAACGTTGGAGTTAGATGGTGGAGCTATCTGTTTGAATTTTGTAAACTCAGTTAGAAATCGTTTTGAAGATCCTTTATTTGAGTTTATAGTTAATCCGGAGGATTTGCTATTGTGGGGTTGCAGAACACAAATATTTGATATAGATTCGAGAGAAAGATTAGGAAATTACATTCTTAATAACCAGGGAAAAGCTATACGTGATCTTAAAAAAATTCTTAGTACGAGAGAATTAATTTACAGGATATTTTATCAATTCTCACAAAAGAAACAGCCTGCAGTTGAAGACATCCTCCATTTTAACAAAGAACTCTCCTTTGTATTTAAATATCTGAACTTTGAAATAAATGAAAGTCTTGAAACTAAAGTGATCTGGAACTATGAACCATCTAATCTATTATGGACCTTGTTGCCAATAATTAAATCAGCATATGATTTATTGATTTCAGATTCAAAAAGCCGGATTAAGGAATGCACTAATTGTGGTTGGTTGTATATAGATAGGAGCAAGAATAACAGCCGGTTATGGTGCAACATGAAAACATGTGGTAATAGTATTAAGATTAAAAGGTATTATGAAAAGAATAAAACAAAAACGCAGGCTGGCAGATAG
>CAYGFI010000125.1:0-14331 GCA_964349045.1 uncultured Chitinophaga sp. | reverse complement strand
ATAGAAAGAAGTAGTTATAAGAGCATAATAATCTTTATGGAGAAATTTTTCCAAGGTTAATTCAATTCCATAATTTTTCCCGGTTCCTTTATTTACCAGACTGTCAATAATTGGAAGGTGATTAAAATAATTGTCACCGAAATTTAATATGGAATATGCCGGATTTCCCTCTTTAACAGGTATATCAAATAAATGCTGAAAATAGGTTTCCATTTTCAGACGTAAGTAATCCGATACCAGCCAATTGTAACCGGCAACAAAGTGCATGCTTTTTGAGAAACCCAGTTTTTGATTAAGTTCATCAGGCTCAGCAGGATTAGTTTCTTTCCCCACCACATAAAACATTCGCGGAGCCAACTGACTGTGTAATCCAAATCCGAAATTCAATGAATGAGTTGAATGGAAATTCCATTTTAGCCCGATTCTCGGCTCAGCGGAATATTTATTGTTATAAGTAAAAATAGAATAATGGAGCCCGCTGTTTACAATAATAAAGTCGCTGAATTTATGCTGCCATTGAATATAAGATTTCAGGAGACTATAATTTCCTGTTTGATCTATATTCATCAAAAACCCACTTCCGTATTTCAGGCTATCTGCAAATTGAAATTGAAGCAACTGGTAACTCATTCCGGCTTGGATAGTATTTTTTGGACTTAGTTTGTATCTGACTTTTGAAGAAAAAGTTAATCCTTTTTCATCCGATTTCTGCCGGTAATTTATCGATGGTTCGGGGAAGTGAGTTGAAAATGTATCTTTTGAAATATGACTGATAATGTAAGAAAGAGAAACATTGTTTTCAATATTTATTTTTTTTGAAACCAGGAGTTTTTGAACTAAACCAACGGACCCCATTCCTGAGCCAAAAGTATAGTTTTCCCCGGTGCCATTTTTTAGTTCTGATGTATCTTTTTTAGAATCAAATTCATTTACATAACTATAGCCACCAATTCCGATTAAAGAAAACTTCCCGATTTTAGTATTTTTCGATGATATTTTAAAGGAAGCGTCCTGGAAAAACGGAATTGCACTTATCCCGACTTTAAAACCCATTGCATCAACAACGGCAAGGGTTGAATATCTGTAATTTACAAGAAAGGAGGAACTATTTTTGACAATCGGACCTTCTGCCCCAACTTCAAATCCATTCATTCCAACCTGGGTTACAAAACCATATTCCAGACTGCTGCCGGACCTCATGTTCAGATCGAAGACACCGCTCAAAGCATTACCATATTCTGCAGGAAAAGCGCCGGTAAAAAAATCTGAATTGGTAAGAAGGTTGTTGTTTAAAATACTTATCGGGCCACCACTTGCACCAAACGAAGAGAAATGATTAGGGTTGGGTATTTCAATTCCATCTAATCTCCACAACACACCCAGTGGTGAATTACCTCGAATGACAATGTCGTTACGCTGGTCGCAGATTGTTGCAATTCCCGCGAAATTAGAAGCCATCCTTGCAGGATCACCAATGCTTCCGGCATACCTTTCAGTCTCTTCTACCGAAAATGTGCGTGCAGAAACACTCGCGTTTTGATTGAGAGATTCATCTTTTTTCAATTTTCTCGTTACAACAAGCTCACTTAATGAATTAACTGATTCCTCCAGCCTGATGTATAATTCTGTTTCTTTGTGCGAATAGATAAAAAGATCCTCCCGTAAATCAGGCAAATATCCAATATACCTGAATTCAATAGTTTGTCGCCCAACGGGAACTTTTTCAATTTGAAAATTACCTTCATTATCAGTTATGGTACCCATAACAGGATTGGTATTTTTAATCGTAACGGTGGCGCCAATCAATGGGGCTTCAGTTTGTGAATCAACAACTTTACCTCTGACGATTTGAGTTATATTCTGGGAATTCAAACCCTGTTTTATTAAAACGGAAAGTATTATAACAAATATAATTTTCAAGTTAAAATCTGATTTCGTGAAATTTATATTTATGCAAGTTACTACTGAAATAAGGTTTAAAAAATGTTTTTGAATCAGTTGATCCGGGTATAACAAATATTTTGCTTATTCCTTATTGTATATTGTTTGGAATCGGATAGATATCGAAAAGCAGGATAATGCAATCTTTTTAACACAGAACGCACCTTTTGGGCATCTGCATATAATGGGAATTTTCAACAATTTGTTTCTATAAGCTTAAAATCAATACCGTTATCATCAATTTTACAATAATCCCGGTATTAAAGAATTTTCCATTTAGTAATCAATAACATTATTCTTTTTTTATGTTATAAGCCATAAGTGCATTTCCATGTCGAAGGTATAATTTCCCATTATGGATTACCGGGTGTGAAAAATGTTCTTTGGTGCCTTTGGTAATTTTGAAGGCACTGATTTCCTCCAATTTTCCTTTCCTGTAGCTTACCAGGCTCATGTTTCCCTTGTCACTATAATAATACAGCATATTATCAGCAGCGATTACAACTCCCCGCCCGATCCTTAGTGAATCGGTAAGTTGACCGGTTGTTGCATCGACAGATACAAGCTGGTTTTTTGAAAAAGCACAACCATAAAGGATATTGTCTATTTTAACAATTCCACCCATATATGTATTGAAATCTTTGTTTCTCCAGATTTCAGCAATCTCAGAACCGTTTTCAGAAATTTTGAGTTTAACCCCGCAATTCCCATCTCCTTCAGCATAATATATATTCCCCTCATCGAAAATCACTGTATTACAATGTGTGTCTCCATTTCCTGGTTCTCTTTTATCCAATGGGGTGTTATCCTGTTCATGCGACCATAGCAATTCTCCGGTTTCACAATCCAGTCCCATTAAATGATAAGCTGAAAAAGTAACAAAAATACTACGGGTGGGAAGTTCGATCACGTTTGGCTGGTTATACGCCGAACGCTCACTAAATCCTTTATTGGACCAGATAAAAGCGCCGGTAAAACGATCCAGGGCCACTACATTATTATCTGTACCGCCAGCCGTCCAGAATACTTTGTCACCATAAACAACAGGCGCTTCAGAATGACCGAACATGGGATAAATCCCGTTAAAATCCTTCACAAATTCCTTTGACCATTTTATTTGGCCATTTTCTTTTTCAATGCAGTAAAGATTACCCTTACCGGTTCCAACATAGATTAACTCATCCACCAGGGTTGGTGCAGAACGGGAACCCGGAAAATCAGTTATCCATTCTTTACCAAGTGTGGTTTTCCAAAGTGATTTACCGCTATGGTCAAAGCAGTGCAGGATCGCACTGCTGTCAATTTCTCCTGTAATGAAAATGTTTTCATCTGTAACAATGGGTGATCCATATCCATTCCCGATATTTTCAATGGTCAGGATTTCTGCGGGACCGCTGTCATTCCAGGTTTTGAGCAAGTTTTGTTCATTATAAATACCTGTACGGCCGGGCCCCCGCCATTCGGTAATATCTGGTTTTTGGGTTGTGCAACTGATTGCAGGTACTAAAATCGCAAGGGTTAAAAGGTTCTTCATTTTAGAGGATTTTGGTTTTTCAGGATAGGGTTTAAAAATACTATTCTGTTTGAAATAATCAAAGGGGTGGGATGATGATATAAAGTGGAAAATATAGTATATGCCTTTGGCGATAAGATTTGATATAAATTGCATAAAACAATTATGTCATAAAGCGCTAATAATTAGTTTTTAATCTCAATCCCTGGTGTCTCTTGCGAAACGTTTTGTGTTCATGTGGCTGACTATTTTACCACAAAGGCCACAAGGGGAAAGCACAAAGATCACAAATTCAAAATATTAAATTTTAGTTGCACAACAAGCTAAATTATTTTTTTAAACTAATGTATAAAATATTAGACATTATGTAAAAGATATTTATCTTTGTGTCGAAATAAATGTACATTTACAAAAATAATTAGAAGGAGGTAACTATGTATCAAAAGGAAAGAATGATAATCGTATCTTTGATCAGCTCGATACTGATTCTTGGATCTTATTCCCTGTATGTATATCAAAAGTATATTGCAGGGAATCCGGATATAATAAACGATTTCAGGTTCTGGGGAAAGGCATTCCTATACCTTATTCCTGTATCAATTGTAATACAAATCATCATTCACATTGTATTTGCAATCATCAACAAAATTGCAACAAATGAAGACATTCCATCTGTAACTGATGAAATGGACAGGCTGATAGAGTTAAAAGCCATACGAATATCGCATTGGACATTTATTATTGGCTTTGTTCTGGCTATGGGCGCTATGGCTATTGGGATGCAGCCCTACATGATGTTCATTCTATTGATTTCTTCAGGATTTGTAGCAGGTATGGCTTCAGATGCTGCCAAAATCTATTTTTACCGCAAAGGAGTTTGATATGGTAAAATGTCACATAAATAATAACATCCGGAAATTTCGTTTTCATAACAACGAAATGACCCAGCAGGATCTGGCTGATAAAGTGGGAGTAACCCGGCAGACTATCGTAGCAATTGAAAGCGGGAAATACTCCCCGACCCTTGAACTGGCTTTTCGTATTGCCAGGGTGTTTAAGGTACCACTGGAAGAAGTATTTTCTTTCAATTGGGAAGAGGATGCAAAAGATGATTAATTCATAATAAAAACTTTAGAAGAAATATGAAAGCAGTTGTATACAAACAATATGGTTCACCTGATGTTCTTCATCTCACCGAGATAGAAAAACCTATTCCTGAGGATACCGAAATACGAATCAGGGTTCGCACAACATCAGTGAATTACGGGGATATTATAGCCAGGAATTTTAAAAATATCTCCCAGATTATTATGTTCATCTTTCCCGATTGTTATATAGAATAATTGATTTCTCCGGGGAAATAATTTCTTTTGATTTAGTAATAAAGGATTTTGTTAAGTGGGTCTTGGGTTATGGATTTTGGACTAAAATTTCAAAAAACTTTGTTTTTTTTTGGCCTTTAACTATTTTTATATTAAAGATTCCATTTCCATGAAAAACGATCCCCATACCCTCGAAATCGAACATCTTCGAACTTCCGGAAATTTAAGGTCCGATCCTCCCTCTGTTCCTGTTGGCATATTTGTACAGGAAGCCATGGACCTTTATAAATGGTGCAGCGGCGACAAGGAAGCGCTGGCTCATGCAGGGCTCGACTGGTGCGTTGTTGAAGAAATACCTTTGCGGGCGAATGTGTTGGCCGGTCTGCAGGCAGAATGGATTGAGAAGCGAGATATGCCTTCCGACATACGGAAAGAATGGAGGGTAGCCCTTCCCAAAGTTCTGAACTTAAGGAAAGAACTGATTCATAATTTCAGGCATGCTTTTCATAAAATGCCACGTGAACTGACGAGGTTAAATAATATTACCAAAGAGGCTTCAAATGCAGGCATAATCATGAGTCTGTTTACGCTGAGCATACTGGGAAATAAACATTCGGCGCTGCTGGAAAGTATACATATGGACATGGGAATGCTCGAAAGAGCAAAAAAAGACAGTGAAGCACTGGCTAAGCTGCTGGCTAAGATAAACAACTCAAGGTACACCAGAACGGAGCAGCAGAAAATGCGTAATAAAGCTTTCTGGCGTCTTAAAGAAGCCGTTGATGAGGTTCGAAGGATAGGGCAGTTCGTCTTATGGAAAGATAAGGACAAACTTAAGGGATATGTAAGCCTCTACAAGAAAAACAAGAAGCAAAGACAAAAGAAAACAAATCCAGACCCAAAAATATAATACCAAGACCCTATATAATTAATGCAAAATCTGCGTACAGATACACCAGACCCGGGGTCGGATGATAATTTTAAGGGGTCTGGCGATCATTTTGAAGGGTCTGTAATATATATTGTAGGGACTTAGACTATTGTTATAGGATCCGGTAGTGATTTTTAAGGGGCGGACGATTTTCTGAATAGGGGGAGGAGGGCGTTTTATTACAAGGCTTAGATTAAATTGTATAATATTCACCCTAACCTGGTTATTGCAGAAAAACTACCCGATGATCTGTCAGCCTTTAAATTCGTATTTATTGATTCAGTAAGCAAAGCCAGATTAACCAGCCAGGATTTAACCAGGCTACGTCAGGAAAACCCCGGAACGGCCTATGTTTTTATATTCCATACCACAAAAGATGGCAATTTTCGAGGTCAGCAGGATTTTGCCTATGATGTGGATGTAATTATCGAGGTTGAGAATGGGGTGGCTAAGGCAAATGGCAGGTTTGGGATTGGAGGAAATATAAATGTGTTTTAAAATGTAACTGTTTTATCCGCCCAAACAACAACGTTAACACAATCAACCATTGTTGAAATTGGGCAAGCATCTGTACTGCCTAATTGGCGTGATTTTAAACAAGTGCCACATGCAAGTATTTCGCCCCCAGCATTTACATAGTTTTTAAGTTGCTCGTCAACATTGTATTTTTCGTGTATCAAACCTTCGCTTTCAACGGCTTCGCCCATTAAAAATAGCTTAACTTCATGACCCTGCTTTTTAGCTGTTACTGCAAAGCGAAAAGCATTCCATGCTTTTTCGTATTCTTTTGTTTCGAGAATGATTCCAATTTTCATAATTCGGTTTTTTTGATGTTCTTATAATTGATTCATTAATAATTTTAAAGTACTAAAAAGTGAGGCCGCTTCTTTATAAAGTTCCTGATTGGAACTAACCGCCTTAAGCATTATCTCCATATTCATGGTCGAAATTACTGTGTATCCATTTTCTTCATAAATAGCCAATTTGCAGGGCATAAATATGGAAAAGTGCGGAAAATAAGTAAGCATTGCTGCTGCTGTTTTCGCCTGGCAGATTTCATAGATAAAAACTTTTCGTTTTATTGGGAACCCTTTACCTTCAACAATTTCGTGATAAACATAAGTTTGAAGCAGCGCGAATTTGTTTTGTTCACATGCAGTGGGAACTTTTTCTGTTATTTGTTCGATTGACTGCTTACTTAAGATTTTGTAGGTAAACATATCAATCATTTTTTTCGGTGGCATAAATGACTGCATTATTTTATTGAGCATATTATTTCATTAAAATGTTAATACTACTTTGTTTTTGCGGATTAGTTCATAAAGATCTTTCATTGATGAGAATTTGCATACTTTAGGTTCGTTATTGTTCCGACTTTGCAAACATGTTCCACATCCAAGTATTTTACCGCCATTATCAAATAATTGATTTACCTGTTCTTTTATATCGTTGTTCTCGTTTACCAGGTTATCCACTTCAACTCCTTTACCAAGCAGGAAAACACAGACGGTATCGCCTTCACTTTTTGAATAATTGGCTAAACGTAACGCATTCCAGACGGTTTCAGAATCATTAGAGTAAATGACAATGCCAACACTTGTAGCTTTTAATGATGTTTTTGAATCTTCGAATTGGGCTTTAATTGAGGTCAAACAAACTGAAACAAATAATAAGCTGAGTAAAATAATTCTTTTCATATTGTTTATCTGTTATTTAAGATTTATGAATATTGATTGGGATTAATTAAAGCGATAGTTTTTTTACTGCGGCGGATATTATTTTTACCGATGTCTCAATTTCCTCAGAGGTTGTATATTTTCCTGTTGAAATACGCACTGTGCCAGCGGCTGTTTTAATATTGATATTCATTGCTTTTAGAACATATGAAATTTCGATTGAATCGGCATGACAGGCTGAACCTGTTGATATGAAAATATCCTTACTGATTATGGATGCAAGTGTATGCGCTTCGACCTTATCAAACGCAAGGCTCAATGTATTGGGCAAACAGTTTTGTAAATTGACATTTACATTTACCTGGTCGCCAAGGTTATTTTTCAACCCATTCAATAAGCTATCACGCATTGAAAGCATGTTTTGGCTGTTTTTTTTAAAATCCCGTTTAGCTATTTCACATGCTTTACCCAAACCGACAATATGGATTACATTCTCTGTACCCGGTCTGATTCCTTTTTCCTGATTTGCACCATGTAATAGATTTTCAATTTTAACCCCCTGTTTGATAAACAAAGCTCCTACGCCTTTGGGTGCATATAGTTTATGTCCGGCAATGGTGAGCAAATCAACTCCAAGTTTTATAACATCAGCTTCAATTTTTCCGACTGATTGTGAAGCATCGGTATGGAATGTGATATTGTTTTTTCTTGCAACAGTTGCTATTTCGCTAATTGGTTGAATTGTACCCACTTCATTATTGGCGTGCATAATGGTAATAAGTGCTGTGTCGGGACGAATAGCCTTTTCAACATCTACAGGGTTTACCATACCAAAAGCATCTACCTGAAGGTAGGTAATTTCGTAACCCAGCGTAGTCAGATATTTGCAAACTTCGGTTACGGCAGGGTGTTCAACAGCCGAGGTAATGATATGCTTTCCTTTATCTTTACTGGCAAGCACAAATCCATGAATTGCCAGATTATTCGATTCTGTGGCGCAACTGGTAAATACTATTTCTTCGGGCCTGGCATTAATTAAACTTGCAACCTGTTTACGAGCTTTGTTAATAGCCTCCTTACTGGTTCTGCCAATGGCATATGAGCTGGAAGGATTTCCATAAAAGGTTTGAATAAATGGTGTCATTTCGTTTGCAACTTCCTTGTCAATGGGAGTTGTTGCGTTATAGTCAAGGTATATTGGCTTTTCCATTTTAGTATGCTTTAATGGCTTCAATGGCAACAAAACTTCCTTTATCGTGTCCCGGAATTGGCATTTCTATTTTCTCCGGGTGTATGCTAAATAATGATTGACAAGTATTAAATTTAGTGAAACCACCTGTTTTAAGCTGTTCAATTGTTTCGGATGGTTCAATGCCGTATTTTATTCCTAATTCCATTGCAAACCGACCTGTACCGATACCAATTTCAAGACCTTTGCCTTGTTTTGGAAGGAAGTATTTAACGGCTGCCAGTTCAGAAAGGAATGTGACTTTATTGTCGTCGAACCATTGGTCGTATTCTTTTGAAATTGCTTCAAACGGATTGAACTCTGTTGCCTTCATTTTATTTTTTTTCTATTCTTTTTCATTGAAAACCACATGCCACATGCCCCTTAAATCACCCTCCTTAAATCCTGTGGCCAAATCATCCGGGTAGTTATTCTTTATTTGTTCATAAACCTGGTTATTTAATTCTTTACCAGGACTACCATGACAAACCAAACAAGTATTATTTATTAGTATCGGTTTAAAATAATGGATGCCGGATTCGTCGCTAATTACCGTTGGGTTTAGAGGCTCTCCATTATTTTTTAAACTTTCATATTCATTGAGAACACTTCTTTCCAAACTGTCAGGGGCATTTTGAGGGTTTCTGAATTTTAAAGCAGTTCGTGTAACGGAGTTAACATTTTCGCTTTTATAGATGGATGTAATCAAATGAGCGTTTAATTTACAGTACTCAACAGCATTTGCCACGCCTTTGCTGCCAATAGCCACAAACAATTCCTTTTTAAGGGTATCTTGTGTGATTTTTGTTAAGTAATCTCCTTTTTTAAGAATTTTCATTTTTAATTCTCCATAATTTTTCCGGTGCATGCAACTCTGATTAAGAACCACAAAAAACACCAAAAGGACTAAGTAAAATCTATTATTCATCATAACAAAATTATTTTAATGGGATGATAGCCTGTCCCGCACCAGCGGGAGAACCCCCATGTTGCTGATTTTGTCATCATTGTGTTTCCCGATAAATCGGGACAAGTTGTATTTGCAAAACATGGGTGTTTCATATTTAATAATATTTATTAGCATTGGATAAAAACCATTTTTCAAAAGGTAATTTCATTAAAGTTTAACCGGAATGCCAAAAAGCTTGCCACCTATTTGAAGCACATTTTTATAAAATGTTTTTCTAATACCTATCGGGTTTAACCACCATTTTTCAAACAGCACTTTCCCGATGTGCCATTTCTTTCCTATTTTTTTAAGATTGACTTGCGGATGTGGAACACCAAAAAAATCGCCATAAGCAAAACCTGCCAAATCCTCACCTGCTTCCAGCATGCAATAACCGTCGGCGCAGAATTTTTCATCAGCATTTTCACCTCTGATTATTTTAACAATATTCTTTGCGACAACATCTGCCTGTATATGAGCAAAAACCCCGGCTTTGGGAAGCATCATAGGTTTATCCGGAATCCATCTGCCTGGTAAAGGAATTGAAGTAATATCACCAATTGCAAAGACGTTTTCATACTTAGTTTGAAGGGAAGAAGGGTTCACATCTATCCAACCATTAGCGTTTGCCAATTCGGTTTCCCTAATAACCTTAGGAGCCTGGTGAGGTGGAATAACCAGAAGTAAATCATATTCAAAGGATTCTTTTCCGTTGAAGAATAGCTGTTTTGATTTTGTATCTATGGAATTAAGTTGGTGAAGCGGATTGAAGTTAATACCTTTTTTGTCAAAAATACTTTTAACAGCATTTCCAAGTTCAGGCCCGGCGACAGGAAGGGGTTGTGACTCAGGAGTAAACAGGCTGATTTCAATTTTCTCCCTGAGGCCTTTCTTATTAAAAAAATCTTCAATTAACATTGCTCCTTCATGCGGTGCACCAGGGCATTTATAAGGCATTGAAGAAATTACAACTGCAACTTTACCGCCTGAAAAGTATTTCAGTGATTCATGTAACTTTTCTGCACCTTCCATTGTGTAAAAAGTATGAATACTTTCATCCCAGCCCTGAATTTTTTCAGGTACTAATTCGGCTCCAAGCGCTATTACAAGAAAATCATAATGATATTCGTTCTCAGCCGCTATTACTTTCTGTTTTGCCGGAATAATTTCATTTACCATTTCAATTTTCAGTTCAATATTTTTTTCCAGAAGTGATTTAAGCGGGACGCTTATTTGTTCTTTCTTACGACTCCCGCTCATTAGCCACAAATACGAAGGTGCGAATGTGTGTTCTTTGTTTTTTTCGATCAGGATGATTTTGTGCTCACCTCTTAATCGGTTGCTAAGTTCATTGGCGGTTACAATTCCTCCAACCCCGCCTCCCAGAATGATTATAGTTTTCATGTTATTTTTTTTGTCAATTAATACCAATTACCACCATCATTATTACCATAATAGCTACCATCATTATGCCCATCCCTATCCCTGTCATCATATTCATATTAACTTTCTGTGGTTCGTCGTGTTTGTGGTTCATATCTACCATTCCGTGCATCGGACACATCATCATACCCATTTGATGTTGCATTGGTTCTGATTGTTTTTTCCCTTTTTCCAACTTCACTAATTCCATCCCGCACTTGGGACAAGTTCCCGGTTTATCAGATATGATTTCCGAATGCATAGGGCAAGTGTAAGTTATTTTTGTAGAGTCAAGAGTAAGAGTAGTATCTTGTTTTTCGGAAGTGTGCTGAGCAACTGTGTTTTGAAAAGAGCAAAATACCGTTGTTACGACAATTAATATTATTGATTTTGCTTTCATTTTATTTTAAGCATTTAGTTGTTTGCTTCTAATTGTTTCATTTTCCATTCGGGGTAGCCTTCGTCAAGCCTCCGAACATTATAACCTTGCTCACTGAGTAGTTTAACGGCTTCATCAGCAAGTACACAGAATGGGCCACGACAATAGGCAATAATTTCTTGATCTTTTGAAAGGATTTTGAGCTGCCCCAATAGTTCATTCATCGGTACAGAAATTGCGCCAGTAATATGGCCAAACTCATATTCAATGGAAGGTCGAACATCAAGGAGCAGAATATTTTCATCGTTAATCATTTTTTCTAACTCATCAAGACTAACTGCATTGTGCGATTTGTTGTCTTCCCTCTGACGATTCATTATCTTCTCAAGTTCAGCTATTTCTCTTACCGCATATTTTATAATATGTTGATATACTGAAAGAAAATCATCATTAATCAGCGAATAGAAAACATAATGGCCGTCTTTTCGGGACTTGACGATATTATTATTTTTCAGGACTTGTAAGTGTTGTGAAGCGTTTGCCATGGAAAGGTTTGTTGTTTGTACAATACCTTCTACACTTTTTTCACCCTGTGAGAGCATTTCAATAATTTCTAAGCGAAATGGATTTGAAAGGGCTTTAAGTAGTTTTGAAAGCCCATCGTACATAACATCTTTGAATTCCCGACCTTTCATTTATTTTTGATTTAGTATTTTGATTTTGCAAAAATAGGAATGTTATTCAATTATTCAAGAGATTTATTGAATATATTAAAATATACAAAAAAAGTATCAACATAGCTGCCTTTTTCAGTCAGATAAAAAGCCGCAATTATCAGGACAAATATGGAATTGACTTATCGCAAACTTAAAGTGTTTTAGGTTTTGAACCTGTTATACTTGCAGGTATTGCTGGCTCTAGTCCAGAAGTTCCCAAAATACTATTAGAAAGGTCCGAAAAATGTAGTGTACGAATTAGTGAACAGTAATTGCCAGAAAGCAATATTACCGTACACCTTTTAACGCTTTAAAAATTGTATATTTGAAATCAATAGGGTAATTAAATAAAAATAGGGCCTTGATAAATCAAGTCCCCTATTTTTAAATCGTATTTTAAACTTTTTACTATTCGAATTTTAACATCAGGTTTGGTTTGATTCCATGCGCAATTGCTGCGTTTTCGAAAATCGCAAATCCAAACATTGTGGTTTTGGTTACATCATATTGAATATCATTTGTTGCATCGCTGGTAGTAAGAGCTCTTTTTACTTCAAGTATCCAACCGTTCGCATCATGATTGGCATAACATTGAATATCACCTCTGCTTCCGTCAAAAGCGCCTAAAACAATAATACTTGGAAATCTTTTTGTGCCGGTTGCCGTTTCATATCCACCAGCAGATGGATCAATTGTGCCACCACTATAAGTTAAAATACCGTTCCCATCCACCGCACTGACTAATTTAGCAGTGCCATTATCAATCTCGGCTTGCGTAATCCAATAATATTCAGTTTCATTAGGAATCACATATTTAGGAACAGTTACATCAGCTGTGCCATTATTCAATGTTTGCTTATTGTCGGCATAACCACCTACAGTTTTGGCATCAGAGGCCCTGCCCCCGTCAATTTTTTCAGTAGGTGTAGGATTATTAATATCAGCGATAGGAATTATTTTCTGATCATCAATCATCTCAAAAGGTTGAGTACGAACACGTTTCCAGTGCCACATATCAATAACTTCACCTAGCGCAGCATAGTGTTTCATTGATTTATTGTATCCTAAGGATTTATCAACAGCATGGCATGAAGAATACTTTTGTGTTGATTGTCTCTGATTTCAATCATTGCGTGCAGTCCGTATCTCACTTTTGTATTAATTTTCATTTACTCAATCAATTCTATCAAACAAGTAGAATGCAAATGTATTAGATTCTCAAAATTTCTATTAAAATAATAACACAAATTATTGTAATTTATAAGCAATACAAATAAGAATCATTTTTACTAGTTAGGAATGTTAAATGGAATAAATTCAAATAAATATGTTATTCCATTTATCGTAAATATAACTATTTAAGGTTGTTTTACTTCAAAGAATTTGTTTTTCAATAATCTTTCCATCACAAATCCTATTATAATGATAATTGGCAGCGAAAAAAGTGTCCGTAAAAGTGAGAACTTCCATCCTAAAAAGCCGATTTCGAATGTGATCATCGGTATTTTTATGGTACAAAATGCCCCTATATAAATAAATATGTTACGGATACTGGCTCCCTTTTTCCAAAGCAGGTAGGTTACAGGAAAAGCTCCATACAGTGGACCTGCCTGAGCCATGGACAAAAATATTACAAGTATGATCCCTTTTAAACCTGAATCTTTCCCAATATGTTTTTCAACTTTTTCTCTGTTAATCCATACATCGCCAAGCCCAATAAGAATAAACATAATGGGCAAAAACAAAATCATCTCCTTGAAAAAGCTATAAAACTGTTCTTTGAAAATGTTTTCACCAATAGAAAAATTAACAGCAAATGATACTACCACAAAAACAGTAAAAGCCGAGATAATTAAAAAGTTAATCCGGTTTTTCTTTAATATTTCTCTCATAATATATAAAATAAACCGATTAATAAACCGACAGTAAGAGCTCCGAAAAAGTAAAGCGTATTGCGGATAAGGGAAACCCGGACACCAAAGAATTTTATTTCAATGGGTAAAGTCATTATACCTGCCATCATTAAAGTCGTTATAAAAACAGCAATAACAGGATAACTAACACCAGTTTTTACCAAAATGCCCGCTAAAGGGTATGCTATAAAACCAGGGATTAATGCTATTGAACCCGCTATGGCTGCAAATAAATAGCCCGTTAAACCGGCATCTTTACCTAAGAATTTCACGATTATTTCATTGGGTGAATATTCTGGACAAATTGTACAATGATTCTGGAGTAAAGTGTACAATGAAAA
>CAYGFI010000124.1:0-14669 GCA_964349045.1 uncultured Chitinophaga sp. | reverse complement strand
CAAGTATATTATTTAATGACTATCGGGAAATATGCATAAACAAGTTTCCATATTCAAAAAAAAGTATCAAGCTTGTAAGGGTTAACTTTAAACGAGATCAGTCCCTTTAGGGACTTTATATAGGTAGAAAAGCAACGCCGAGATATTTATTAAGTGCCGTCAGGCACGATATAATCAATTTCAACCGGTTTAAAAACAAATCGGTCATCATATTCAATACAAAATTCTTTCAAAAGATCCATGTATTCTTCTAAAAAGGTTTTTCTTTTGTGATGTTTCTGTTGATGCTGTATGTATCGAATTATATTGGGCAGATCGGTCTTGGCATAAGAAAAAGCGCCGTATCCTTCCTGCCAGGAGAATTTACCACGAACAAACCTCTTTTCATTGATCCATTTTGATGAACTTCCTTTTATGTCCTGCATTAAATCGGATAATGATTGCGATGGTCTTAATCCGAAAAGTATATGGATGTGATCAGGCATGCCATTAATAGCCAATAATTTGTGTTTGTTATTTTGTATTATCCCGGTGATGTATTTGTATAAATCATCTTTCCAATTTTTAAGGATGATGGAATCCCGATCCTGGACTGTAAAAACAGCCTGAATATGGATTTGGGTGTAGGTGTTTGCCATGTGGAATGGTTTTATATCATCCCTGACGGGACTTTTGTTTGATCCCTATTAATTTTGACTACCGATATGATGTCCCTGACGGGACAATTGAAACCAAGGTTTAATATTATCTTAAAATATTAATAAACTTGATTCAGTAAAAACAAATTTAATGCATTGTCTTTGACTCCACTTAATAAAGGTGATTTAACCGACCCTAAAAATAAAGAGTCCATTATTAATCATTGCCGACACTTATATATTATTTTTCAGTTTTGGAAATATAGGTTTATTGTGTCTGAAAGTAAACCCCAAGGACCTTAATTTTTTAATTGATATCCATTTCTTTGCAACTCTTAATCACTTTCATGAAATT
Organism: uncultured Chitinophaga sp.; assembly: GCA_964349045.1. Classification (GTDB taxonomy): domain Bacteria; phylum Bacteroidota; class Bacteroidia; order Bacteroidales; genus JACJXF01. The sequence goes on along the minus strand of CAYGFI010000124.1, from coordinate 13,676 downwards.
TTTCAAGTTCCCTGCCCCATTATTCACAATGCTTGCAATAGGCAGGAATCGCACAAGTTGCTTAGTCATCACTTATGATTTTATAAAGTTTCTATACCTTTAATGTTGAAAACCATAAAATCTCAGCCTTAATATAAAAAAAAAATTAATGAGTGGTTAGTTTTCGAATTAGCTCAAAAGGTTAACCGAAATTATTTATAAGTCTTTTTTGAATATTTCTGCAACAATTTCTAAATCGATTCGTCAATAGAAAAAAAGTCATGCTCCGAAACTTCATAATTGCCTTAAGTCTTTATCTATCATTCTTTTTCTCAAAACAGATGGCGTTTTCTCTATATTTACCTGAAATTCACATTATCAAAGTTACCCCGTCTGTTTCGAACCCGGATTGAACCATATTTGGGATGGTTTTTGTATGCAATAGATTAGAAGCATTCTGAATAAGCATAAATCTGTTGATTCAAATACTATTGTTAAGCTTAGAGTGTTATTTTTGAAACCTAAATTCCAATAAATGAATAATTTGGAATGAAGTTTGTAAAAATTTATTAAAATCTCCGGATAACAATAAAAATATCAATAAATCAGATAATTATGAAACTAAGAATCTTTTTGATCCCATTTGTAATTTCTTTAATTCTTTCTTTAACCGCCTTAGCACAGGAACCAACCCGCTGGCGTGGACCGCTATCGAACGGTATTTATGAAGAAACGGGTCTTTTGAAAGTATGGCCTGCTGCCGGCCCGGAAATTATCTGGTCCTTTAATGAACTTGGACAGGGGCATTCTTCAGCAGTGGCATCGGGCGATTTTATTTATACTACAGGGATGATCGGTGAAACAGGTTACCTTTTCAAATTTAAATTAAACGGTGAACTGATCTATAAGAAGGAATACGGGCCCGAATATGTGCAGAGCTTCTATGGAACCAGGGGAACTCCTGTTATAGCCGGTGAAAAAATCTACCTGGTTAGTGGTTACGGTAAGCTGCATTGCCTGAATGAAAAAGACGGAACTTTGGTTTGGATGCAGGATATGGTTACCAGATATGGTGGAGACACTATTACCTGGGGATATAACGAAACACCTGTTATTGACGGGGATAAAATATATTGTACTCCCGGAGGTGAAAATAATTCAGTTGTTGCGCTTGACAGGCACAATGGCAATTTGATCTGGAGCTGCGCGGGAGAAAAAGAACTTTCAGCCTATTGCACTCCTTTACTCTTCGTTCACAACGGAAGAAAAATCCTGGCTACTCACACCGCCTCACACCTGCTGGGAATTGATGCTGAAACGGGTGTTCTTCTCTGGTCACATCCCCAAACGAACCAATGGGCAGTACATGCCAATACACCTCTTTATTATGATGGCGGGTTATTTTATTTCAGCGGTTACGGCCAGGGTTCCGGGATGCTGAAGCTAAACCAGGACGGTTCCAAAGCTACTCTGGCCTGGGAGAATAAATCGATGGATAGTCGAATGGGTGGTGCGGTAGTGGTGGACGGTTATATCTACGGTTCAGGTGATAATAGCAGGGAGTGGAAATGTATCAACTGGAAGACAGGAGAAAACACGTACACTTCAGCGGATATTGCCAAAGGCGCTGTGATTTACGCTGACGGAATGCTTTACTGCTATTCTGAAAAAGGAGAACTTGCAATGGTCAAGACAGATCCGGCAAAATTTGAAATTGCCGGTAATACTAAGGTTACCCTGGGATCCGAACAACATTGGGCGCACCCCATGATTTACCGTGGTGTTCTTTATCTGAGACATGGTAAAGCCCTGATAGCTTATAAAATTAAATAAGATTAATGCATGAACAGATTTTTCAGGCTAACCCTGCTATTAATTTCAGGATTTATAGTTTTTAACGGGTATTCCCAGAACGCCCAATGGCGGGGACCGGAGCGTAATGGAGTTTATCCGGATAAAGGGCTGCTAAAGAAATGGCCTGAAAAAGGCCCTGCGCTGGTTCTCAAAAAAGAAGGACTTGGTGCAGGCTGGTCAACGCCTGTAATCTCTGAAAATACAATCTATATATCCGGTCGCAGGGATACCTTTGAGGTTTTAACGGCAGTGAAAATGGATGGTACAATTTTATGGGAGACCGTTTATGGAAAATCATTTCAGGAATCATTTCCGGATAGCAGGGATTCCCCAACTATTGAAGGAGACAGGATTTATATTACTGCGGGAATGGGAGAGGTAAACTGTATTGATAAAAAAACCGGTAAAATTGTATGGCAAATAAACACTCATGAAAAATATAAAGGAGAATTTCACAGGTGGGGCTTTGCCGAATCATTATTGCTGACAGAAGAAGCTGTTATTTCCTCACCGGTTGGAAATGAAACGGTTTTGGTCGCACTCGATAAGAAAGACGGTTCCCTGATATGGAAAACTGAAAGCATCGGAGATGTAAGGTCCTATGTTTCTCCGCTTCTTATTGAACATAATGGTACAAGGCTGATACTCGCAATTACATCAGTACATCTTGTTGCGGTTAATCCTGAAAATGGCGAAATTGTCTGGAAGTTCAATCTCATAAAAAATCTAACTCCCGATGGTAGACGCAATAGTACCAATACCCCGCTTTTTCATAACGGGGAGATTTTTGTTACAAGCGGATATGATAGCAAAGCTGTTATGCTCAGGCTTTCTGAAGATGGAAAGTCTGTCAGCCTGAAGTGGACCAGCGATGTTCTGGATAATCATCACGGCGGTGTTGTTGTCATTAATGGCTATATCTTTGGTTCTAACTGGCTGAATAATGGTAATGGCTACTGGGTTTGTCTTGACTGGAATACCGGCGTAGTGAAATATGAAGAAAAATGGTTTAATAAAGGTTCAATAATATATGCCGATGGATTTCTTTATCTTTATGAAGAAAAGCAGGGCCATGTCGGAATTGTGGAACCCGATCCGGTTGCCTTTAAACTGATCAGCAGTTTCAAAATTGAGGATGGTACCGGTCCTCACTGGGCACATCCCTCAATATATGACGGCTACCTGCTTATCAGGCACGGAGAGGTGCTTTTGGTATATGATATTAAGAAGGATCGTATATAATATTCAGTCCGGCTCATTCTTTAATCATTGTTCGTAAATGATTATGATTTTAATTTTTCCTGAATGCGGATGAGCCAATGCCGGGACATCCGGATTTTGACTTTAAACGTGATTTATGAAACTCAGCCATCCAAATATAATTCTTGCTTCAGTGATCCTGGCGGCCACGGGATCTCTTGCATGGTGGCTAGGGAATGATCCGGTAAAAGATTTTACTACAAGTGAACCGGGTCTTGATAACCGGGGAGCAGCGGCAGCGGTAAATTATGAAATTAAAATCGGAGAGTTCTTTGAAAAGTTCAACGAAAAAAATCCGGATCTTCAGGAGACTTGGCCACGTTTTCGGGGGGAGTTTTTTGATAATATCAGCCGGTCACCGGTTAAACTTATAGATAAATTCGGCCCTGAAGGGCCAAAAATCCAATGGACCGTAAATCTTGGCGAGGGACATGCAGGTCCGGCCATATACAAGGGTAAAGTGTATCTGATGGATTATGACGAGGAGCTGCGGGCAGATATGCTGAGATGTTTTTCTCTCGTGGACGGTACCGAGCTGTGGAGGAGATGGTACAAGGTAGCTGTCAAACGGAATCATGGCATGTCGAGAACCGTTCCGGCCGTCACCGAAAATTTTATACTTACCATTGGACCACGAAGTCATGTAATGTGTGTAAACAGGGAAGACGGTGAACTTCTTTGGGGATTAAATGTGGAAGCTGTGTATGGAACCGAAATTCCTTTCTGGTACACCGGCCAGTGTCCGCTTATTGATAATGATAAAGCAATTATTGCTACCGGTGGAAAGGCATTGATGATTGCTGTCGATTGTAAAACAGGAAAACTTTTATGGGAAACCCCGAATCCCGACGGCTGGGCAATGTCTCATTCTTCTGTAATACCCTATGAATTCGATGGTGTAAAAATGTATGTTTACAGCGCCATTGGCGGAGTATTTGGAATTGCTGCCAATGGGCCATCGGAGGGAAAAGTACTTTGGAAAAGCGCCCGGTGGAACCACTCAGTTGTGGCTCCTTCCCCGGTTTGTATGCCTGATGGAAAAATATTTCTTAGTGCAGGATACGGAGCCGGATCTATGGTGATACAGCTTATAAAGGCTGATACAATCTTTAATGTTGAAGTGTTACAGGAGTATAAACCCCTGGAAGGACTGGCTTGCGAACAGCAGACGCCGGTGGTTTTTAAGGGCCATCTCATTGGAATTTTACCAAAAGATGCAGGCCCGCTCCGAAACCAGATGGTGTGCGTAAATCCAGCGGATTTCACTAAAATGGTCTGGACAAGCGGACAAACAGTACGTTTCGGACTCGGTCCCTTTATGATGGCTGATAACAAAATTTTTATACTGAGTGACGATGGAACATTAACTATTGCCAGACCCTCTACACAGAGCTATACACAACTTGACCAGGCAAGAATAATTGAAGGTCAGGATGCCTGGGGTCCACTCGCTATTGCTGACGGGTACCTGATTTTAAGGGATTCGAAGACTCTGGTATGTTTGGATATGGCCGTGGGAAGATAAGTTTGGAGGATATAAAGTACGGAGTGTTGAGTTTGGAGCTCCTGGAGTTGGGACTCCTTGTTAGATATTAAGTAAAACATTATAATTATCATGATGATAACTTTATGTACACCAAACTTTAGGTAAATTTAATAAGCCTATGAACAAAAAAAACCTGACCATTTTCGTACTGCTAATGCTCGTAGCTGTAATAACACTTGTGGTTATTGATTTTCTGGGCGATCGCCCGGATCGACGCGGTGGTAATCCATACGAATATAACGTGGATGAGTTCAGGTCAGTTGATCCATCCCTCCTGCATTACAGGGAAACAAAAAACATACCTCTCGGCGAACGGAAAACAAGGAGCATCGATCTGGTAAATGAGGAAATATACCTTACCGGTGAAAATTTCATAATGGTAATTCGCCCGGATGGCATTCAGAAAACTTTCATTCCCATTGAAGGTGTGGGAGAATGCATAAAAGCCACAGATAAGCTTATCATCATTGGTTTTAAAAATACCATTTCGGTTTTTGATCATTCCGGTAATATTTTGAACAACTGGAAGATTAATAGCGAACGAACTATTATTACTTCTATCGCGGTTAAGGGAGATTGGATGTTTATAGCCGATGCAGGAAACCGCAGAGTTCTTAAGTACGACCTTCAGGGTAAACTTCTGGGTGAATTTGAAGGTAAAAAAGAAAGTACCGATGGTCACGGTTTTATTGTGCCAAGCCCGTATTTTGACATCGCGGTGAATAATGACGGAGAACTCTGGGTGGTTAACCCTGGTGAACACTCCATTGAGAATTATTCTGATAAAGGGGAATTAAGAGGCTACTGGACAAGAAGCTCAATGGAAATTGACGGTTTTACAGGTTGTTGCAACCCGGCCGAAATAGCCATTATGGACGATGGTTCATTTATTACCAGTGAAAAAGGATTGGTCAGAATTAAGGTTTATGACCCCTCCGGAAAATTACTTTCTGTTGTAGCCCCTCCGGAAAAATTTAAGGAAGAGGGACGCGCCCCTGAAGTTGTGGCCGATAAAAACGGGGTAATTTATGCCCTTGATTTCGACAGGAATATGATCAGGTTATTTGAAAAGTAAAAAGGTTACAAATCACAAACCATGAAGAGAAGCGAATTTATTAATGTTTTTTTCAGAGGTTCCCTGCTGGTTTTACTGGGTTTACTGGTCGGTGTATTTGTGTCAGGGGAAAAAATAGGACTCAATGCTGAATGTACAGAAAGAGAACAATGCAAAGCCTGCGGTAAACTAAGTAAATGTTCACTGCCTGAGGCTGCCAAATACAGAAACAATGGCTGAAGATAAAATCATAAAGCGCAGGGAGTTTATTCACAGGGGCATACGGCTTACCCTGGGCTTGTCCCTGGCCGGACTGGGAGTAGCTGCCGCCAGGAAAGTGACATCCGAAAAATGGGTGTGGCAGATTGATCCCTTTAAATGCACCCAGTGTGGAAGATGTGCAACGGATTGTGTTAAAAATCCTTCTGCCGTGAAATGCATTCATGCGTACGAACTTTGCGGTTATTGCGATCTGTGCGGCGGTTATTTTAAACCCGGCGTAAAAAAACTGGAGACGGGAGGAGAAAATCAACTCTGTCCGACCGCGGCTATTCAGAGAAAATTTATTGAAGAGCCGTATTTTGAATACATCATAAACGAAGATCTGTGTATAGGTTGTGGCAAATGTGTAAAAGGTTGTTCCTCTTTCGGGAATGGTTCTCTCCACCTTCAGATTCGTCATGATTTATGCGATAACTGCAATGAATGTTCCATTGCACGTGTTTGCCCCTCTGATGCCATCAGCAGGGTTCCCGCAAATCAGCCATACAAGATAAAAGGTGATTATAAAGGAGGTTTAAAGGGCTAAGGAATGAAAAAAATCTTTAATATAATCATACTGCTTATTTTTTTTGTTCTGATGTTTTTTCAGGCAAATGCCCAGCGATTTCCAAAACCTGAGTTTGAAACCGGGTATGAGCAGCCAAGTCCCACGACACCCGAACCCCGTTCAAATGCTCTCGAGTACTTTGATGTACTGGTTCTGTTCGCTGCACTTTCACTGGCTTCCTGGCTTGTAATTAAAAAACGTTCAAGACGCGGGATCCTCTGGTTGTCCATTTTTACTTTGCTCTATTTTGGCTTTTACCGCGAGGGATGTATCTGTTCAATCGGCTCCATTCAGAATATCACGCTGGCATTGTTTGATCCGGTTTACAAAGTCTCAGTAACCGTCCTCCTGTTTTTTCTTTTACCGCTGGTTTTTGCTTTATTTTTTGGGAGAACATTTTGTGCCGGAGCCTGTCCGCTTGGAGCCATCCAGGATATCCTTGTTATCAAACCGGTATCCATCCCTGTCTGGGTAAGAAAAGCCCTGGGCTTTATCCCGTATGTGTATTTTGGATTAGCCGTATTATATGCCGCAACCGGAACCGATTTTATAATTTGCCGCTACGATCCTTTTGTGGGATTCTTCAGGATGGATGCACCTTACACTATGATCATCATAGGAATTGCATTGCTTCTGCTCGGTTTGTTTTTTGCCCGTCCGTATTGCAGGGTCTTTTGTCCTTACGGTGTTCTTCTGAGCTGGATGTCAAAATTCTCAAAATGGCACATGACTATCACCCCGGCAGAATGCATCTCCTGCAAATTATGCGGGAACTCCTGCCCCTTTGATGCAATAGAAATACCCGTGGATGAAAAAGTCCGCACTTCAGAATCGGTAAAACAAAACCTGAAAAAATTCAGCCTGTATGCACTGCTTATCCCTGTCTGGATGTTCGTTGGCGCTTATGCTGTTTCCAGCGCTCATGTTCTTTTATCCAAAGCTCATCCCAGTGTTTACCTCTCAGAATTACTGATTGCCCGTCCGGAATTAAAATCAGACACTAAAAATCTTGATATTAAAGCATTCCTCGAGTTGGGAAAGTCTTTTGACCAGCTTGTTGAGGAGGCTTCGGTTATAAGGGTAAAATTTAAAAAGGGAGGATGGTATTTAGGGGGATTTTTGGGACTGGTAATCGGAATTATGATAATGAACCAGTTTGTTTTCAGGAAAAAGCGCATCTACGAACCTCATAAGGGTGATTGTTTTAGCTGCGGACGCTGTATAAACTATTGTCCTGTTGTTAAATTGAAATAATTATGGATCAGGAAACAAAATCACAGCTCCTAAAAAAGATTATTTTTATCTCAGCTGCTTTCTGCATCCTGGTTGCCTTTCTTCTGATCTTAAATTTCTGGCACCTGAAGACTAATAAGCCGCTGGAAAGTCAGACCATTGAGGCATTGGTAAAAAGACTCTCCGATGACTCTCTCAATGAGGAACTCAGGAAAGAGATCCGGAGTTTTGACCTGCTTGCAAGAAAAGCGTACTTTACTTCAGCCTGGCAGGTACATACAGGAGCTTATTTGCTTCTTTTCGGGGGAGTGATCCTTGCACTGTCTCTTAAAATCAGAGCGGATATCCGGAGAAAAATCGAATTGCCTGAAAACTCCGGGGAGGATCCGATAATCAATAAACTTATTTCCCATAGATGGTTGCTGGTAACCGGTGTGTTGGTTTTTACCCTCGCCATGCTTTCCGCGTTTCTAAGCAATGATTATCTTATTAACTATTATCCCGGTCAGTTTACTGATGCCGGAATAAATAATCAGGCAGAAAAAATTGAGGTAATCACTATCGTTGAAAGCAATACTGTTGACAAAAATGACTCAGCTCTGGTCACAAAAAATGAAACCCCGGTAGTCAAAACAATTGCCGGGGATCTGAATACATCCGAAAGCCCGGAAATTCCGGGTAAAATTATTAAGGTTGATGATTTTAAGAAAAATCAAAGCGCTTTCAGGGGATATCTTGGACAGGGTATCTCCTATCATAAAAATATACCCTCTGACTGGGATGGCGCTTCCGGCAGAAATATTAAATGGAAGATTGCATTAAGTAAACCGGGTTTTAATACTCCCGTAATATGGGGAGATAAACTTTTTGTTGCCGGGGGAGATAAAATATCGAGAGTGGTAAGCTGTTACGATCGCCACACAGGTCGATTGCTTTGGGAGAAAGAAGCTGCTAATATACCCGGTTCTCCCGCAACTCCCCCTAAAACAACGGACGACACCGGGCTTTCGGCTCCAACCATGACTATTGATGGGAGCAGAGTGTTTGCCATATTTGCCACCGGCGATATCATAGCCTTCGACATGGATGGAAACCGGATCTGGGCAAAAAACCTGGGTGTGCCTGCAAACCATTACGGGCATTCCTCATCACTTATTACATGGAATGGGAAACTCATTGTGCAATACGATACCTCGAAGGGAGGAAGAATGATTGCTATTAATAACGCCAATGGAGATATTGTGTGGGATATAACCAGGGCCAATAAAATTTCATGGTCATCGCCAATCCTTATCGAAAGTAAAGGGAAAATGCTGATCATTACTTCTGCCGATCCAAATGTGATTGCCAATGATCTTGAAACCGGTGCAGAATTGTGGAAAACAGCAGTAATGTCAGGAGAGGTAGCCCCTTCACCGGCTTATTATAATGGTCTCATTTTTGCATCAAATGAATATGCTAAAACAGTCGCTCTTGATGCTGAGGCGGGAGGTAAGATAGTCTGGGAAACCGATGAATATCTTTCAGAAGTTCCAAGCCCCGTTGCCGCCAATGGCCTGCTCTTCCTCGCGACCAGCTACGGAGTCCTTGTTTGCTACGATGCTCTTACAGGTGACAAACACTGGGAAAAAGAGTTTTCCAACGGTTTTTACTCATCACCCATGATTGCTGAAAATAAAGTTTACATCATCGATATGTCCGGGAAAATGCATATTCTTACAGCTGATAAATCAGGAACCCTTATTAAGGAGCCGGAACTGGGTGAAGCAGCTTTTGCCCTGCCGGTTTTTGCTGATGGACGAATATATTTACGGGGACAAAAAAGCCTTTTTTGCATCGGGGAATAAATTAGTTTGGAGTGTGGAGGGTGGAGTGTGGAGTACCTAATTTTAAATATGAGCCATAACTTAGACAATTCAGACTTATTATACTCTAAACACAGGGAACTCCAGGCGCTTCTTTTATGAACATTGACTTAAATCATATAGACACTTTAATTACCTCCCTTGGAAAAGAGAAGAATTCCATAATTCCGATCCTGCAATCCATTCAGAATCGCTATAACTATCTTCCGGAGGAAGTTCTGAAAAGAGTTTGTGAAAAGACAAATATTACTCCTGCCCGGATTGTAAGTGTTGCCAGTTTTTATTCCCAGTTCAGATTCAAACCGGCCGGTGAGCATATCATCAAAGTCTGCCTTGGCACCGCCTGTCATGTGAAAGGAGCGGAGCAGGTTTACGATGCATTTAAAAGAGAGTTCAGCCTGACGGAGGACCAGGATACCAGTCCCTCGGGAAAATACACCATCGAAAAAGTAAATTGCCTGGGATGCTGCACTCTGGCCCCGGTTGTTCAGATCGATCAGATTACCTACGGTCATGTCAGCTCTGGAAAGGTTAAGGAAGTCCTAACCGATTTTGAAAAGCTCAAGGATACCAAAACCGGTAGAAGGTTTAGAAAAGCCTCCGGTGAAGAGATCCAGGGTGAAATCCGGATTGGACTTGGTTCATGCTGCGTTGCAAGCGGGAGCAATGAGATACGGGAAGCCGTGAATGAAACGATCAGCGATAAAGGTCTGAATGTAAAACTGAAGCATGTCGGATGCGTGGGAATGTGTCACCAGGTGCCTCTTCTTGAAGTTGTACCTGTAAACGGAGAATCGGTTCTGTATTCTAAAGTCAGGGCTGTGGATGTTGAACAAATTCTGGAAAAACATTTCCAGCCGGCCGGATTCCTTAAACGCATGGGAACCAAAATGATGAACATTGTCGGAAATGTTGCTGACGATGGTCGCTGGTCGGGGGTGGAACGATACTCCCTCGATATCAGGGAAAAGCATGTATCATCCTTCCTGGGCAGGCAAAAACCTATTGCCACTGAGTTCCGCGGGATCATAAATCCTGTCGACATACAGGAATATATTTCAAGAGGAGGTTTTAAAGCTTTTAAAAAATGCCTTTCCGAAAAGGATCCGGACAGTATCATCAGCGAAATTATAGAAAGCGGAATCCGTGGCCGGGGCGGTGGAGGATTCCCAACCGGAAAAAAATGGAAAATGGTTGCTGAACAGAAATCAGATGTAAAATATGTGATTTGCAATGGCGATGAAGGCGACCCCGGCGCCTTTATGGACCGCATGCTGCTTGAATCCTATCCCTACCGTGTCATTGAAGGCGTCGTGGTGGCAGCTTTTGCCACTGCCTGCAACGAAGGGATATTCTACATCAGGGCCGAATATCCCCTTGCCGTGAAACGTATTCAGGAGGCTCTGGACATCTGTTATAAAGAGGGATACCTGGGGAAGAATATCCTGGGCAGCGGATTTGATTTTGAGTTGTCAATCTTCCAGGGTGCCGGGGCCTTTGTTTGCGGAGAAGAAACAGCCCTTATCACATCCATTGAAGGTAACAGGGGTTATCCCCACATACGCCCCCCTTTCCCAGCAGAGAAAGGACTCTGGGGAATGCCTACCCTGGTAAACAATACGGAAACTTTTGCTCAGATCGGGTATATCATGAGCCACGGCGCCAAAGCGTTTAACTCCATTGGTACAGAAGAATCAACCGGTTCCAAAGTTTTTGCCCTTGCCGGAAAAGTAAGCAGAGGCGGACTGATCGAAGTCCCTATGGGAATGACCATCAGGGAAGTTGTGGAAGAAATTGGTGGCGGTGTGGCCAATAACAGGAAATTTAAGGCTGTGCAAATAGGTGGCCCTTCAGGGGGGTGTATCCCCGAACAAATGTCCGATATATCTATTGACTTTGAATCGCTTGTTGAAGTGGGTGCAATGATGGGTTCAGGGGGAATGGTTGTGCTGGATGATACCGATTGCATGGTCGATATTGCCAGGTTTTTTCTCTCTTTTACCCAGAATGAGTCCTGCGGAAAATGTACATTTTGCCGCATCGGAACCAAACGTATGTACGAAATCTTAATAAAGATCACTTCCGGAAAAGGAGTTGAAAAAGACCTAGAAGAACTTGGTAATCTGGCAAACTGGACAAAAACAGGAAGTTTATGCGGACTTGGGAAAACCGCGCCAAACCCGGTATTGTCAACTCTTAAGTTTTTCAGGGATGAATACGAAGCTCATATCAGGGGTGTTTGTCCTACTGGAAAATGCAAGGAAATGATCCGCTACGAGATCACCGACGATTGCATCGGTTGTACTCTCTGCGTGCAGGATTGCCCGGTGGATGCCATTCCCTTTAAACCCCATGAGAAACATGAAATTAACCAGGATCTTTGTATAAAATGCGACGGTTGTCGACAGGTTTGCCCTGAGAAAGCAATTATTACCAGGTAAATTATTAAAAAAATGATCAGGATAAAAGTCGATAATCAAAATATTGAGGTAAAGGAAGGAACTCCGGTTATCCTTGCCGCCAGGCAGGCTGGAGTAGAGATACCCGCCATGTGCTGGAGGGAAGGGAAAGAACATATCACTTCATGTATGATCTGCCTGGTAAAAGATGTTTCTGCAAATAAGCTGATACCTTCCTGTTCAGTTGCCGCTAAAGACGGAATGGAAATTATAACCATGGATGCCGAAATCCATGAAGCCAGGAAAACTGCGCTGGATTTACTTCTAAGCGAACATGTTGGCGATTGTGTAGCTCCGTGCCAGGTCACCTGTCCGGCAAATATGAATATCCCCCTCATGAACCGGCTGCTGGCAAAAGGTGATTTTGAAAATGCCCTTAAAATAATTAAGCGGGATATCGCTCTCCCTGCTGTATTTGGAAGAGTGTGCCCTGCTCCCTGCGAGGGCGCCTGCAGGAGAAAATCAATTAACGAACCTGTTTCAATCTGCCTGCTTAAAAGGGCTGCCGGAGACGATGATCTTGGAAAGGAAAAGAATTACCTGCCGGAAAGAGCAGCAGAAAAAAATAAAAAGGTCTGTATTATTGGCGCGGGTCCTGCAGGACTATCGGCCGCTTATTTTCTCCAGCTCAGAGGTTATGATGTTGAAGTTTTCGACAGAAACGCGAAACCCGGAGGAAGCCTGAAAAGAGAAGTGGAATCAGGTATTCTCCCTCTTGAAATTCTGGAAAAGGAAATTGATATAATTAAAAAACTGGGAGTTGTTTTCAAAATGAAGACGGAAGTTAGTCCGGAATTCTTTACTCAGCTCAGGTCGTCTTTTGACGCGGTAGTTATTACCACCGGAAGCGGAAACAGCGGAACAGAAAACTGGGGTCTGGAAATGTCCGGTAAGGGCATAATGGCCGATAACAAAACCTACCAGGCAGGAACATCCGGTATCTTTGTTACAGGAAGCGCTCTCAGACCTGCGAAAATGGCCATCAAGGCTCTCGGGCAGGGAAAAGAAGCGGCTTTTAGCGTGGATCAGTTTTTGCAGAATAAAAAAGTAACCGGCGAATTCTTTATGTTCAACTCCCGCTTTGGGAAACTTTTAGCAGTCGAGTATGCCGAATACCTCAAAGAGTCAGTGGAAGGCCCCCGGATCCGGCCTGAAACAATTTCGGATGGATTCACCAGGGAACAGGTGATGCAGGAAGCCGCAAGATGCCTGCGTTGCGATTGCCGTGAGATCGACAATTGCAAACTTAGAATTTATTCTGACCTTTACGGAGCCGATCAGGGTCGGTTTCGTTCGGAAGAAAGAAAAGTGATTCAGAAATACTTCCAGCATGAAACTGTGGTTTACGAACCTGCAAAATGTATTAAGTGCGGTATTTGTGTGGATATTACCGCAGAGTACTCCGAGGATTTCGGTTTTACTTTTATTGGCAGGGGATTTGATGTTGAAGTTGGGATGCCGTTTACGAATAATCTGAAGGAGGGTTTGAAAAAGGTGGCCATTGAAGCGGCCAATGCTTGTCCGACAGGGGCACTTTCTGAGAAGGAAAAGGGATTTGAGAAAAAGGGTATATGATTCGCTATTATTTGTTTAAAGA
>CAYGFI010000123.1:0-14705 GCA_964349045.1 uncultured Chitinophaga sp. | reverse complement strand
CGATTGAAATAACAGAACTTCTTAAAAAATTTGTTCAAAAGACTATCAACAAAGAAGAACTTCACCAGTTTTCCGAATTGCTTAATTCTTCAGACAATGGATCATTGGATCCTTATCTCTCCAAAATCTGGGATCATTCGGAAAGTAGCAGTGAAACACAAAGGAATATTTCTTTTAATAAACTTATGGAAAGCATAACGATTCCTGGGAATAATATATATTTAAATTCAAGGAAAAAAATATTTTATTCCATTCTTAAGTATGCTGCAGTTGTTTTAATTACTGCGGGAATCACTGCTATATTGCCCTTTCATAAATCAGAACCTGTTGAAGAATTAACGGAAAGATTTACTGAATTTTCAGTCCCCAACGGATCGAAATCATTTCTTGTTTTACCTGATAGCACCAAAGTATGGCTAAACTCCGGAACCACCCTTAAATATTCCTCTCAATTTTTAACTCATTCCCGCGAAGTTTATCTTGAAGGAGAAGCATACTTTGATGTAAAGCATAGAGGTGACATTCCAATGGTTGTAAAAACATCTACCATCCAGATAAAGGTTTTTGGAACTTCATTTAATGTTAAGTCTTTCTCCGATGAAAATATTGTTGAAACTACACTGTTGAAAGGATCTGTAAGTTTAGAAACATTGGATAAGAATGGATTTGTTACAAAAACCGTATCCATTAAGCCAAATGAGATAGCTACATTCATAAAAGAAACCGGCCAGTTTAAGGTTATTACACCTGGTCCTCAAAATGAAATTCATCAGAAGATACCTCAGAAAGAACAATTAAAAGCTGCTGACACAAAAAAAGCAGAAAGCATAGATGCAAATACAGCCTGGAAGGATAACCGGCTGACATTCCGGAGAAAAAGCATTGAAGATTTGATCAAACTGATGGAACGATGGTATGGGGTTGAAATAATACTTAAAAACGAGGACCTTAGGAAATATTCATTTACGGGTACCTTCGAAAATGAGACCGTTGAGCAGGCATTAAATGCTTTGAGCTATACCTATCCATTTCATTTCACAATTAATAAGAACATAATTACAATAAACCATAAGAAAACTCAATTAATTAACTAAATGATTTGAAAACTACTGAAAACTAAAAGAACTGCGAAAACTGTGAAAAAATAGCTGGTAAATGCTGCAACATCTACCAGCTAACAAGAATTAATTTTAGTATGGAATCTAAAATCTTCCAAAATTATGAATAATCCATCATTTTCCCACTCAAACAAGCTGGAAAAAACCATGGTAAAAATTATCAGGATTATGAAAATCTCAACTTTTTTATTGGTTTTCGGGATGCTCCAGGTGAATGCCATTACTTACTCGCAAACTGAGAAAGTAACCTTATCCCTTACGAATTCCCCCCTTCATGAAGTTATTTCCATGTTGGAAAAAACCACAAGTGTAAAATTCCTGTTCCGGGATGAAACATTGGATGGAAAGTTTGTATCCATCTATGCAAAGGAAGAACCTGTTCTGGAATTCCTGGAACGTGCCTTTGAAAATACTGACCTTTCTTTCAAAAATTTGGGTGATAATTTAATTGTGATAACCAATAAGGAATTCATCCAGCAATTAATTGTTAAGGGAAGGATTAAAGATGCAGAAACCAAAATTCCCCTTCCCGGTGTCAATATTACCGTTCAGGGAACAACGATAGGGGTAATCTCCGACCTCAGCGGAAATTATTCCATAGAAATTCCAGAGACTGATGTTGTGCTTTCATTTTCTTACATTGGTTATAAAACCCAAAATATTGAGGTTAATGGCCCTTCGGTTGTTGACGTTGAATTAGTAAGTGATTTAAGATCTCTTGAGGAAGTGGTGGTTATCGGTTATGGTACCGTCAACAGGAGGGATCTTTCCACCTCGGTTGTAAAGATAGATCCTGCTAAGATTCCATCTTCGGCCAATAACAGTATCCCCGAGCTTTTACTTGGCAGGGCAGCAGGTCTTCAAACAAACATAAACAGCTCTCAACCTGGTGGGAACATAAGTATTTCAATCCGTGGAAAAGGTTCTCCCCTCCTCGTTGTCGATGGAGTAATCTATCCTAACAGACCCCTGGAGCCTGATAACGGGAGTGTAGAGTTACAAGGGGTCAATCGTGGTATGCTTGCTGGCCTGAACCCCTCTGATATTGAATCCATCGAGATCCTGAAGGATGCCAGCGCATCCATATACGGAGTTAGTGCAGGTAATGGGGTAATGTTGATCACCACAAAAAAAGGTAAATCCGGAAGAATGGCTGTCATCTATGAGGGTAACCGCTCGGTAATACAAAACCTTAAATACCTGGAGCCATTGAATGCCACTGAATATATGACCTATTTCAATCAGCTCAACTATGATAAATATCTCTCTGATAAAAATATGGAACCATTTGGTACCAACCCTGCTAACCTCTCAGGCTATTCTGTTCCATTTTCGGAAGAGCAGATTCAAAATGCCGGGGAAGGTACAGATTGGTTAGATCAGGTCCTTCGCAACGGAAGCATCGACAACCATGCATTGACCTTAAGCGGAGGGTCTGAAAAAGTTAAATATTATTTTTCGGGTAGTTATTTTAATCAGATTGGAACTGTTGAACAATCGGACCTTAGAAGATATACAGGGAGAATGAACTTAAGCATAGATTTAAATAAATATCTGACATTAAATACAATATTCAGTTTAAGCCGTAACAATTATTCCAATCCGCAGGCTGGCTGGCAAACAGGCGGATCTGGTTCACAGGGATTCAATGCATTACAGGCAGCGATCGCCTACCCTTCCTATGTCCCGGTATATGATGAATTCGGCAGTTATTCATTGTTTAGCCTGACCGGGAACCCGGTTTCCTTACTCGAAATTATGGATAAAACTCAATTCCAAAGTGTATTTGCCAACCTGGCCCTTGATATTAATATAATACCTAAAACCCTTACCGCCAGGCTTTCTTATGGTAACAACAATGAACACGCATTAAGGAATTTCTTTGTGCCTTCCAATGTATTCTGGTTTCAGCTATATCAGTCGCGCGTGTCTATTTCAGAAGACCGGCGGCAAAACCAGACCATGGAAGCAACCCTTTCTTATAAAAAAGAAATTGGTTCTTTTCTTAAAATCGATGCCGTTACCGGGGTTGGACGCTACCCGGAAGACTGGTCAGGCCTGAGCGTGGAATCTTCGGATATCCCCGATGCCATAAATATCGATGGTGTTGGCCAGGCAACAGGGCCCAAAACGATAGGCTCATACCGCGGCGGCGCTGAATTCCGGTCATTTTTTATAAGAAGTAATTTCGATTTCGCAGATCGCTATGTTGTATCGGCAGTACTTCGAAGGGACGGAGCCGATAGATTCTTCCCTGAAAATAAGTACCAAAATTTCCCCTCCGTCTCTTTTGCATGGAAGTTATCGAATGAGCAGTTTTTCTCTGAAATCAAATCGATAAATCTTTTGAAACCAAGAATCAGCTACGGATTAACAGGAGAGCGACCGGGTGAATTGGCGTATGGAATTTATAGTCCCGGTCTGACGGCAATATCCTTTAATAATGGGGCAAATATTTACATACCTTACTATCTGACGCAACTTGACAATCCGGATTTTAAATGGCCAATTAATAAAACTCTCAACTTCGGATTGGATTTCGAGTTCTTCGACAGGATAATTTCCGGTTCTTTCGACATATTTAGTGAAGAACGCACACGTATGAATATCCGGGCAACCACAGACCAACTTTCGTTGTTACCCACAATACCCCTAAATGGCGGCCATCAAAAAAGATCCGGTTACGAAATAAATCTGTCTGCATACCCGGTCACCAGTCAATATTTCACCTGGACAACCAACTTCAACTTTACTCATTTTACCAATCGCTGGATAGAACGATTTCCAAATGATCCGGTTCCTCATGGTGGAGATTTGGAAGATCCCATAGGAACCATTTATGTATATGAGACAAAAGGCATCTTTAATGCTGACGGCCCTTTACCGGCACACCAGCCGACAGGTGCATTAAAACCTGGTTCACCAATATTCGTTGACCAGGACCAGGATAGCTTATTAACAAACGAGGATATCAGAAAATACTCAGGAATACCCAAGGCTATCATTGGTTTTGGAAACAATTTCCGCTATAGAAATTATGACCTTGGTATATTCTTCTACGGACAATTTGGTGCCTGGGGAAATGATTACACAAGCCAGTGGGGAGATCCATTAGGATTTTTAGCCAGTAACCAAAGTGGAACCTCAAGGATAAAGGATGCCTGGAGTACTTCTAACCCCGGCGGAACACTCCCTGGTGCAGCCTACAATGAAAGTACAGTGCAAGGTTTGAATGCCGGAATTGATACCCGGTTGGCAAAAAGAGATTTCATCCGTTGCAGGAATATAACCTTAGGATATAATTTCGACTTTGCAAAATTATCCCAATTTGTCAACCAATTGAGGGTATTTTTCGATGTTCAAAACGCTTTTATCATTACGAAATTCCCAGGAGTTGACCCTGAAATTCAGGCCGCAGCAATAAAAGGCGGACCAGCTCCCTATCCAATGACAAGGACATATTCAATAGGTGTTAAAGCAAATTTCTAACCAACTTAATTCTAAGCGAATATGAAAAATATACTAATATATATAGTTGCAATCACAGGGTTGCTGGCAAGCAGTTGTGAATCTGATTTCGATCCCCAGATTACAGGTGTTCTTTCCCCGATGAATTTCCCGAAAACAGATGATGAATTTGAATTGTACGCACTGGATTGCTATCGCCCGTTTGGATCAAAATGGGGCTATCCGGGGGTATCCTATGAAAATATGTTCTTTAGTCCCGAATACGGACATCTGGCCATGAATGATTTATGTTGTGATCAGTTCAGAACATTTACCAATTGGGGAGGTTTATGGGAAGGATTCAGCAAAGCTGACTTTACCTTTTTAAGGGTTCAGTGGAAATCAAGTCATTATGAGAAAGTGCGTTTTGTTACTCAAATGACTAAGATGCTTAATGACCTTGAGAAGTCTGAGACTATAAGGGATGATACCAAGAACAGGCTAATGGCCGAAGTAAGAATGTCGCGGGGATGGACCATGTTTTTCCTCCTTCACATGTATGGTCCCGTTGCGGTGATCCTGGATGCAAATCTGATTGGCACCAATGCTGAAGCTGATCAAACCAGGCCCTCTGAGTCATTTTTTGCAGATGCAATAACTGCGGATCTGCAATATGCAGCTGAGAATCTTCCTGAAAAACCTTCGGAATATGGCCGATTTAACAAAGGTCTTGCCCTGGGAATTCTGATGCGGCATCATCTGCAGCAAAAGAAATGGTCAGATGCAATAACAGTTGGAAATACCTTGCTCGGCATGGGATACACCCTGGTAGGTGATTATGCGAGCCTATTCCGTTCCGCTACAGAAAAAAATAATGAAACAATCTGGGCAGTATCCTGCGATGAGGGCTCAACCGGTGAAAACTACCAGGGGAACTTCAATGCATGGAGCTATTACTGTTACCCGAACAATATGCCCGGTTTATCTACCGGAACCGGCTGGGGACCAGGTGTGGGCGTTTTTGCGGTTAACTGGGACTATTATGACACATACGATACTATTGATATAAGAAGAGATATCATCCGCACATCCTATACCACTGCATTCGGAAAGAAATACGACAGGAACAACATGCCTGGAGCTGTCCTGAGAAAATATCCCGATGAAGACGGCCCTCAATACCAGGGCAATGATGTGGTCATCCTTCGATACGCCGACGTTCTTCTTATGATGGCAGAAGCAATCAATAACAATAACAATGGCCCGACAGAAGCAGCTATTGGATTTGTTAACGAGGTAAGAAACCGGTCCGGTATTGACAACCTGAGTTCAACGGATATCGCAAATAAAGATGCATTTAATGAAGCAATCCTCAGAGAACGGGGCTGGGAACTGATATTTGAAGGAACCCGTCGCCTTGACCTGGTAAGATTTGGTAAATGGCCCCAGGCGTTGATTGATGCTGGAAAAATCCCCGGACCTTCACATTTATTGCCGGTACCGCAATATGCTATTGATGTAAGTGATGGAAAACTTATTCAAACAGAAGGGTATTAAATCGATAATGAAGATTCCCCTTTACTGAAATAAACTTATGAAACTGCAAAAAAAAATACTTATAACACTCACCGCACTTATTTCTCTTCATGAAGTGAACAGTCAGACTTTTTACTTCGGAAATGACCTTTCCTATGTCAACCAAATGGAAGATTGTGGAGCAGTATTCAAAGAAAAAAATAATGCCAAAGACGTTTATAAGATTTTTGCAGATCATGGAACAAATCTCGTGAGGGTAAGGCTCTGGCTCGATCCTTCCTGGTGGCAGGGGCCTCTCGTACAACCTGCCGGAGTAAAACCATGGTATAATGACCTTGAAGACGTAAAAGAAACAATCCTTCGATCAAAAAATGCAGGCATGCAGGTTATGCTGGATTTGCATTATTCAGATTTTTGGGCTGACCCCGGACGACAACTTATACCGCGGGCATGGATTAATGCATCCTATGATTTGAATGCTCTCAAGGATACTGTATATAATTACACATTTCACTTACTTTCCGAATTGGAAAGTGAAGGCCTGATGCCAGAATTTATTAAAGTTGGCAATGAAAACAATCCCGGGATCCTTAAACACATCCCCGAAGAAAATGGTTATGAGATCAAAGCTACCGTAAGCAGCAGCTGGTCACGACATGCAGCACTATTTAACACGGCTATCCAGGCCATCAGAGATATCAGCAGTACCACAGTTATTCGACCAAAAATCGCGGTTCACTTTACCGGGAATTTATCCGACCATAAATGGATATTTCAAAACCTGATCAATAATGGGGTGACAGATTTTGATATATTTGGCATCTCCTACTATTATGCCTGGCATAAGGGAAGCATCAGCGACCTGGAATCAACCATCCGGTCGTTGAAACAAACATTTTCTCAATACGATGTGATGGTGGTTGAAACAGGCTACCTATGGTCAACACAAAACTTCGATCCATTAGGGAATATCATTAACATACCTGATCCTCTATATTTGCCGGTAAGCCCTGAAAAACAGCTTGAATATTTGACAGATTATACCCGTGCGGTTATGAAAGGGGGGGGAATTGGGGTAATATTCTGGGAACCTGCCTGGGTTTCCACCCCATGTAAAACACCCTGGGGAACAGGATCTTCTCATGATCATGTGGTATTTTTTGATCCGGTTTACACAAATTTTATGGAAAACGGTGGTGGAATGTGGATGCAGTCACCCTATTACAACGATCTGGAAACCAGTAAAATTACATTTACGGTGGATATGAACGGTGTGGATGCATCCCAGGGAGTGTATATCACCGGATCATTTACCGGGAATCCCTGGCAACTCATCCCTATGAATTATGAGGGCAATGGCATGTATAGCTATTACACCTTCCTCTCACCCGGCTCAGAGGGCGGATTCTTTTTCCTGAATGGGCCGGAATGGAAGAATAAGGAGGTTATTCATTCAGCATGCTTGACATACCATGATAGTTGCAGAAAATATACACACTCCAATACTGATAAAAAATATACTCTGCAGTGGAGTGAATGTCCTGACGTTGTAGCAGATTCCGTTCTGGTAACCTTTGCAGTTGACATGACCGGGGAAGATGTTTCCAGGGGGGTATATATGACGGGTCATCCAACCGGTAATCCATGGAAAATCGTATCTCTTTACATGTTGGAAGACGATATTTATACCTGGTCAACCTACCTGAAACCCCGGGACGAGGGTGCATACTACTTTTTGACTACCAGCACCTGGGATAATTATACCAGTTACAGGGAATCTGTTCCAGCTGAATGTGCTGCCTGGTGGAACTCTGACAGGGGGTATAAAATTACCTCCGGCGATACAACCATTGCTGTTCGTTGGGAAAGCTGCGAGTCATTCACCCTGGGTAACATTTTTCACCCGGTGAATGAAAAAATATTTTTAATCTACCCAAATCCTGCTGTCAACTTTCTTAATGTTAAAAGCCACACTATGGACCAACCCCTTCATATTGAAATCTTTAACATGCAGGGGATCAGAATGAGAATAGAGGAGTTAGCAGGATTTCAGACTGAAAAAAAAATCCCGGTCGATGGTTGGCCAGATGGGATATACCTGTGCCAAGTGACAATAAAAAATGACGTTTTTTCAAGAAAAATATTGATTAAACAATCTTTCTGATTTCAATTAATTATGGTATTAACTTAAATTTACACTTATGAGAAAAACTCTATTTATTTTACTGTTTGTTGCATTTTCCGTTGGATCTGTCCTGCTTGTAAATGCACAAGAGCTTCCCGCTAACTGGGCAATTTCAGACATTGGTACACCGGGTAATGCCGGATCAACATCCTATAATACTGAAACGGGTGTCTTGACATTAACCGGTGCCGGACCTAATTTTTGGGATACAGATGATGCTCATTTCGCTTATGTGAAAATTGATGGCAATTTCGAGTTCGAAGCCCGCATCCTAACTTTTGAAGGTGAATTGGGAGGTGCTGCCAAGGCAGGTATTGATGCCCGAAACAGCCTGGATACCGATGCCCCCTCAGTAATGATGGCTTGGGAAAACTGGGGTGGCCTGGCTACCACAGCCCGTAAAGGACCAGGTGAAACTCCCACATGGGCCGGAGGGACATATCCGGGTGCAGACGCAATACCATGGTACCTCAAAATTATCAGGGTTGGTGATGTATTTTACACATCAGAATCTTTTGATAAAGCCACATGGGTGCAAGTTGATACCTTGGAATTCCCCACCATGCTTTCAACAATCTTTGTTGGCCTTGCCATTTCTCCCAATAATTCAGAAATTGCAACCGCTACCTTTGACAATATAAAAATTACCGGAAGCGTAGTGTCAGGCATTGGTGAATTCAAAACATATCATAAAACCCGTAATGTTTTCCCAAATCCTGTTCATGATGAATTATATATTAGTCTGGGAGATAATGAGAGCATTACTTCTCTTTCGATTTCCGATGTCAAAGGATCGGTGGTTTTAAAATTAAATAATAATAACTATGTGGATGTTTCATCCTTGAAACCCGGTATGTACTTCCTTAATGTTGTAACAAATAAAGGCACAAGTACAAACAAATTTATACGAAAATAAGCATTCTGTCTTTACCGGGTGTTGCTTAGATTTTCATTTAAGCAACACCCTTTTTCTTTTAAGTTTTCTTTTAATCATTACATGATTGATTCCAATCGTCCTACTTCTTCAAATGTAAAAATTCATTTCATGCACAAGTATTTCTTCATCTTGCTGTTATCCGGATTATACTCTCTCACAGCACAGAATATCCCGGATTCTGAATCGCAGGTATTTATTGACAACTCAGGGGTAATCCGATGGACAAATACAAATAAAGAAGTGGCATTGTTTGGCGCCAATTATTGCCTGCCCTCTGCCTGCGATTTCCGTGCAGCAAAATATTATAGCAATGACCTGAAAGCAGAAATTAATAAGGACATGACCCATTTCATTCGCATGGGTTGGGATGGCCTGAGGGTATGCTTATGGGGCGACTTTCAAAATTCCGACAGCCTCGGAAACCTGGTAAACAATGAACATCTTGACCTGATGGATTACCTGATTTATGAAGCGAAAAACAGGGGAATAAAGATGTTGTTATCTCCAATTGTGACCTACAGCTCTCAATGGCCCGATGCAATGCATATACCAGCAACCGGTTTTTCAACCCACTTCAATAAATCGGAATTGGGTACAAATCCTGAAGCAATCAGAGCCCAGGCAAATTACCTGCGCCAGCTTCTGAACCATGTGAATCCCTATACCGGTAATGCCATCAAAAACGAACCAGATATACTTTTTATTGAAATGATCAATGAACCCTGGCATCACAGCAACGACACAGAAGGCTCTGTGAGATATATAAATGCATTGGTGGATGCTGTAAGAAGTACCGGATGCAAAAAAATTGTTTTTCATAATGTAAGCCAGGATTTTAATATCGCTGGCGCTTTAAAATTGTCTGAAATCCAGGGAGCCAGTTTCGCCTGGTACCCGAGTGGGCTCGTATCCGGCCGCACGTTGAAAGGGAACTTCCTCCGGACAGTGGATAATTATGAACTCATGAATATTCCTGCCCTGGATGGAATGCCCCGGATTGTTTACGAATTTGATGCCCCCGACCTGCTTTCACCTGTAATGTACCCCGCAATGGTCCGGACATACCGGTCGGTAGGTTCCCAATTCACTGCTATGTTTGCATACGACATGCTCGTTACAGCCAAAGCAAATCTTGGCTGGCAAACACATTTCCTAAACCTTGTTTACTCGCCTCAAAAAGCAGCAGGCGCTATTATCGCTGCCGAAGCCATGCGAAAACTTCCATTATACAAATCCTATGGTAATTATCCCGAAAACACCTCGTTTGGACCCTTCCGGATATCCTATGAAAAAAATCTGAGCGAGTATATCACCGAAGAATCATTCATGTATTCCGGAAATACTGAATCTGTAGTCCCCAATCCCGGGAAGCTCTCAAAAATAGTAGGTTTTCACTCTTCCCCACTTGTAAATTACCATGGTGAAGGAGTGTATTTTTTGGATAAAATTCAAGATGGAATATGGCGATTGGAACTGTACCCCGACGCCATACTTGTTAAAGACCCTTTTGCTCAAATGAGCCCTGAAAAGACGGTTTCAAGGTTGATTTTTAAAGAACTTGAAATGGAAATAGATTTACCGGACCTCGATAAAGATTTCTCAATAACTCCCAACAATGAAAATAATCAATACTCAGCTACTGCTGAAAACGGAAGGTTTCTCATAAAACCTGGAGTATATACCCTGGTTAATAAAAGAATAATAGATAAAATATCCCTGCCTGCTTACATTAATTCCCTGGGATATAATGAGTACATTGTGCCGGAACCAGAAGACCTGCCATTGGAAGTAAGGCATGAAACCTATCATAAATTTCAGGCTGGACAGCCTGTAAGTCTTTCTGCCATGGTGGTTGATGAACAACCAATAGACAGTGTAAAATTATTTATCCGAAAAGCTGGTTCCTGGTTCAGACCTTTCTCAATGAACCAAACGTCAGCCTATGTATACCAGGCTTCTCTTTCTGAAGATTACATGAGAGAAGGCTATTATGATTATTGTATTACTGTTTACCAGGGGACAGGAAAAACTACATTTCCTTCAGAAATTAAAAAGTCTCCTTTTGAATGGGATTTTTATTCTATGGAATTCTGGTCACTCGAAATATTACCTGCGGATAATACTTTTCCACTGTTTATTCCAAAACATGATTTCCATCTGCTGAGTTTTACAAGAATAGGGGATAATATTCGCCATGGCATTTTTAGTATTGAACCGGCACAAAATAGCGAAAATGGGGCTATACGTCTAAGGTTGCCCAGAGAAATGGACAATGCGCTGGATGACTATACTGCTTCCCTTTACATCGGAGACCGTCTGGCCAACATCAAAGACCCGGAAAATATAACATCTCTTGTTATTTCTGTCAGGGGACTAAATTCTGGCGATGAGGCCTTTATCACCCTTGTGGAGTCGGATGGCACATCATGGACAAGTAAATTGAAATTTGAAAACGAGTGGACAGATGTTGAAATTTCGTTGGATAACCTGGCGCCCGGAAAAGGAGTAATGCTGCCCCAAGGCTTCCCTGGAAACTGGAACTACTGGCTATTGCCACCAAAAGGCCGTGGAGGAGACGGCGATAAAATCAACATGACCAATGTCGAGCATCTGCAACTCTCAATAAGACCCGCTTCCAATCAAAAGAATATTGATTCTGGAATCGAAATATCATCGATAGGAGTGAGAACACAAAAATAATTTACTATGAAAAATCTATTGCTGTTTGTACTTTCCATTATTGTTGCCACAAGCAATATGAAATCGCAAACTATGTACAAAATAAATATCAATGTACCTGAAAAAGAAATAGTGAAAGGGCATCTTGACCTGGGAGGTAAAAATCCGGCCGGTGATGTTATTTCCGTGAACAGTTACTACATCGAAATGAATAACAAACCATTTTTCCCAATCATCGGAGAGCTTCATTATTCAAGATACCCGGCAGAATATTGGGAAGAATCCATCCGGAAATTGAAGGCCGGAGGGATCAATACCATTGCAACCTATGTTTTCTGGAATATTCATGAACGGGAAGAGGGCAAATTTGACTGGAGTGGTGACCTGAATCTTCGGAGGTTTATTGAACTGGTTAAAAAAAATGGAATGTACGCAATTGTCCGTATGGGCCCATTCTGCCATGGTGAAATGAGAAATGGGGGTATCCCGGATTGGTTATACGGAAGAACATTTGAAATAAGAAGCAACGACCCTGAATACCTTCATTATGTTGATCTTCTGTATGGTCAAATCGCAGCACAAATAAAAGGAATGCTGTTCAAAGAAGATGGACCTGTTATTGCCATACAACTGGAAAATGAATATCAGCATTCCGCAGCACCCTGGGAGCTAGCCTATCCCGGAAGCCGCAAGGAATTTACTGTTGCTGATTGGCAGGCAACTTTGGCTCATGAGCAGATCACTGTAACAGACGGTGTGAATCCCTGGGCCCAATATGGCAAGGATCACATGGCAAAACTCAAAGAGATCGCCAAAAAACATGGAATTGATGTTCCTCTTTATACAGCAACTGGTTGGGGCAATGCAGCCATTGTAGAAAAAGGCAGCATCCCCGTTACGGCTGGATATGTTTACCCGTTCTGGTCTCCCCCGGCCCAATCATCATTTTACTTATTTAAGGATATACATAAGTATCCTGACTATATGCCCGTGAGTTATGAAACAGAATTATACCCATCCATTCCTGCTGAAATCGGACCTGGCATCCAGGTAAAATACAGCCGACGGCCAGTGGTAGACTTTCAAAGCATTAATCCATTGATGGTAAGGATCATTGGCAGCGGTTCAAACGGAATCGGATATTATATGTACCATGGAGGATCTACCCCTTCATTTGATGGAAAGTTTTATAATGAAGAAGTGAACGGCCTCCCCAGAGTAAATTATGATTTCCAGGCCCCGATCGGACAGTACGGACAAACCCGGTACCATTTTAAAAGTCTGAAAGTGCTTCATATGTTCCTGGAAAGCTATGCCGAAATACTGGCTCCCATGAAAACAGTTTTACCTGAAACCAATGCTCAAATTACCCCTGAAGACATCAATACTTTAAGATATGCTGTGCGATCCTATGGAAATTCCGGATTTGTTTTCATAATAAACTACCAGGATCATTTAGAAATTTCAGAGATAAAAAATGTCCGAATTGAAATTGATACTAAAAATGAAACTATCACCTTTCCTTTCAAAGGAACTATCACTATCCCCAAAGCGGCAAGTGCAATTCTTCCTTTCAACCTGAAATTGGAAAATGTGATGGTTAAATCGGGCACTGTTCAGCCACTTACCATACTCAAAATAGAAAACAAACCCTATTATATATTCAGCGCTGTTGAAGGCATTCAACCTGAAATGGTCTTCCCGGCCAAAACAAAGATTACGGGTGTAAAAAAGGCAACCTCATCAACCACTAATTCCGGGACCATTATAAGCGGAAACTCTTCAGAACCATTCTCATTTATCGCCAACGGTAATCAATTTTTAGTTATACCGCAAAAAATGGCACTTGATGCGGTCAAAATTGGTGAACACTTATTTATTTCAAATGCTCTCGTCCTTGAAGCAAATAACAACATCCAGTTCATTAGCAGTGAAGCATCTTCTGAATTGAATATTTTTCCAGCCATTGACAGCAAGCCAACCATCGCATTTGCTGATATTACAAACAATCCTGCGCCTATTGAAGGAATGACCTCTTATCAGATTAATTTTACAAAAGTAAACCCAGAAGTTATCATTGAAAAAACCTCCGGTAGAAAGTATTCTCTCAGCCTTAATTCAGACATTTCAAACCTGCACGATGTTTTTATTAATGTAGATTATGTCGGGGACCGGGGAATGGCATTTATAAATGGAAAGATGATAACCGATCATTTCTACCATGAAAGACAATGGGAGATAAGTTTGAGAAAATTCATACCAGAATTGAAGAATAATGAATTGGTTCTCATTTTTCACCCTATGCATTCTGAGTATGAATATCTGATGGATCTCCATAAAATTCCCGAATTTGAAAACAACAGTTACTTGAAAATTAACGGATTTGAGGTAGTCCCGGAATATAAAGCCATTCTAAGTATCGAATAAAGATATCTATTTTACAGTTGGCTGAAATGTTAGTTTTGCCCTTTTGACAGGGATCAGAGAATATATTGGGTGATACAAAATATTTACGATCAGCAAACTAAGATGAATAAAGAACATACCCACAGCGTTGATAACCGCATCGTCAATATCTATCAGCCTTGCGTAAGGCTCATCGTAAGAGTGAAAGACAAAGTCCAGGTTGAATTTGGTGCAAAACTGGGTGTCAGTATACAGAATGGCTATGCCCTTATCAACACCCTGAACTGGGAGGCTTACAATGAAGGTTCTGATTTAAAAAAACAAGTGGAAGCATACAAGAGATTAAATGGTTGTTACCCAAAAGTGGTAATCACGGATAAGATTTATGGTACACGTG
>CAYGFI010000122.1:0-14709 GCA_964349045.1 uncultured Chitinophaga sp. | reverse complement strand
TGGCAGCAGGATAATCATTTTGAATATTATAAATTCTTGCCTTGTTTGAGTAAATAATGGCTAAAGTTCCTTGTGATTGTTTATCCTTTTTACATAAAAGTTCAGCCCTGTCATAATAACTAAGAGATTTTTGGCTTCTTCCCAAAAGGTTGTTTACCACACCAAGATTATTATAAGCTGAAATAAGAAAACCATCCGGTACTGCTTCTTTCGATTCCACTACCTTTAATAAAATTGCTTCTGCATTGATCAAATCGTTTGAGTAGTATAGCTTTTCCCATTGAGCGAAAAGATTGTATAGCTCTTCATTTTGTGCCTGTGATTCAACCGGCTTTGAAAAAGCAATTAAAATAGTAAACAGGAATATTATAATAGTGTTCTTCACGAAGGTGATTTGTAAATCCAAATATCTGAAAAACTATCTGATTCTTTGAAAGATTTAGACAATGCAATATTCAAAATTTATAAATTTCAAAAAAAGTCAACGTTATTTAGGCATTGACTAAATGCAAAATGTAAATTTCAAATTGCCAAACGTAAAATACCTGCATCAGAATACAGCATTAATTTAAATCAAAATCCTTAACTATTGCATATTTAGTAATAGTTAAATTCGATAAATATCACAGCCAATTTCATTGTTAGGATTTAGCCCAATTTTAACTCACTAATGTATCCGGCAAAAAAAACGAGCATCCTTATTCCTAAAATAAGAATGCCCGTTTATCCAGATGCCAACAAATATTCCATAAATTAAGGCTCTGGAGGAGGAGGAGTACCTATTCCACTTCCACCCCCATCATCACCTGCATCTCCTCCCCTGATACAATTCATGTCCCGGGAACTTAGAATTTCTTTCGAAAAGAATTTTGAAAATGAATGACCTTCATTTCTGACCTGGTTTGCGGATTCGAATACATTTTTCATGATAGAATAAATTAGGTTAATAATACAGTTATATATGAATCGGTAAAGAATTGTTACTTTTTGAAAATTATCTGGCCCGGGGATGGATTTATAAATGCTTCCGAAAATCATTCAGATCGGTACATAATATGCTTGATATGAGCGTAATAAAAAAATCCAGGTAACAAAATCAATGGGATCTGTATTAAACAATAAAGAGGTTATAATGGAATTTATTAAAATCCTTACAGAAAGGCAGAGTTATTTAAATATCCTGATAATTAATATACATCTTAAAATAAATTGCTATGCACAAATATTACCTGGATAATAAATCCTTATTAAATGGTAACTTTTCAGTTCATAAGGAAAACTGTCCCTTTTTACCTGGCGCCAACCAACGAATTTATCTTGGAAAATATGATTCCTGCGAGGATGCAGTCAGGACGGCAAAAATTATCTGTATCAGGTCGAATGGTTGTTACTTCTGCAATAAAAGTAGTTCACGGGTTGAACTACAGAAATGGCAGAACTGGAGAATTCCTTACAACCTGAAGGTTGTTTTTTATGATAACTAACCGTGGTTTTTTTTTGTAAATTACCCAAAAAATTAAATGATGAACTCACGCCGTCAGTTTTTTAAGTTAGCCGGAACGGGAATGCTTGCAGCAGGTCTGTCCTCCGTTTACGCTACAGCAGGCGTTCCAGCCTTGTCTGAATATCAGGCAGATAATTTCACAATCGGGATGGCCGGTTATACTTTCAGGGAATTCACTGTTGAAGAGGCCATCGAAATGATGAAGAGAACAGGAATTACCAGCCTCTCCCTAAAAGATTTTCATCTGCCTTTGAACAGCAAACAGCAACAGGTCGATGCAGTTCTTGCAACTTTTAAAAATGCAGGGATCCATGTATATACCGTGGGAGTTGTTTATATGAAAACTACCGAATCTGTCGACCAGGCTTTTGATTATGCAAAAATGTGCGGGGTTAAGATTATGGTCGGAGCTCCGGATTACGAACTGCTTCCGTATGTCGAGAAAAAGGTAAGAACCTACGACATACGCCTTGCTATTCATAACCATGGTCCTGACAATCCTCTGTACCCGAATGCTACTGATATCTGGAACCATATAAAGGAACTTGATCCGGGAATAGGAATATGCATCGATATCGGACATACTACCAGGGATGGCCAGGATCCTTCGGTTGATATTGAGAAATACCAGAGTCGTATCTACGACATCCATATCAAGGATGTTGACAAAGCTTCCAGGGAAGGGAAAACTATCGAAATGGGTCGTGGAATTATCGATATACCAAAAGTTGTTGATACTCTTCGAAAGATTAAGTACAGCGGAAAATGCAGTCTTGAATTTGAAAAGGATATGAAAGATCCGCTACCGGGCATTGCTGAATCAATCGGGTATTTTAAAGGGGTGATGGCCTGCCACTGACTGGGAATTACGGGGAAGGGAATAACCAGGGGAATAACCCGTTCCTTTCCGGACTGAAGATTATGATTATTGAAAAATCTATTTAAATAAAAGACTCACATGAAAAATCTAATCTTAACTACTGCGCTCTTTATTGCATTTGTATTAAATAGCGGACTTAATGCACAGAGTAACTTTGCCCATGAACAAAACAATAAAATGGCCAGGGGAGTAAATGTACTGGGGTACGATAAGGCATTCTGGAAAGATTATAACAATGGCCGGTTCAAAGAATCCTATTTCAAAATGATCAAAGATGCCGGTTTCTCAACGATTCGCGTAAACCTGCATACCTTTTCTCATATGAACAGTGAATACAAAATTGATCCGAAATGGCTTGAGGCATTAGACTGGATCGTTGAAAAAGGATTGGAAGCTAAACTGATGGTTATACTGGATATGCACGAATTTAATGCCATGGCTGATGATCCTGTTGGCAAAAAAGATATGTTTCTTGCTGTCTGGAAACAACTTGCACCCCGATATAAAGACCAGCCTGCTGATCTTCTGTTTGAATTGCTAAATGAACCAAACCGGAAGCTTTCTGCAGAAATGTGGAACTCCTATCTGGTTGAAGTTCTGAATATTGTTCGTGAAACAAATCCACACCGCACCCTGATTATTGGCCCGGGAAACTGGAATGGAATTGAGAGCCTGGATAAACTTGTGCTCCCAAAGGATGATAAAAACATCATTGTCACCGTTCACTTTTACCATCCCATGAAATTTACCCACCAGGGAGCGCCATGGACCAGTGAATTTAAAGATTTAAAGGGTGTCACATGGTCAGGAACTGCTGAGGAAAAGAACGAAGTGGTTACAAAATTAAAAGTTGCCGCCGACTGGTCAAAAGCAAACGACCGCCCCATATTTTTAGGTGAATTCGGGGCATATGATAAAGGGGAAATGAAATCCCGTGAATTGTATATAGCTTTTGTTGCAAGGACGGCTGAAAAATATGGATTTAGCTGGGCTTACTGGCAATTCGACAGCGACTTTATTGTTTACGATATTGATAAAGAAAGTTGGGTGAAACCCATTCTGAATGCCCTGGTAGAATGAGGTAGTAGAACATTTCAGAAAATTAACAATTTAAATTCTCCCCAAAGCCAGAAAAACAGCGTGCAAAGAGATGGTCAGAAACAGGTAAAGCCTTCTTGCTGTTTCAGGTTTCAGATTGAGAAAACGGTACTTAATGGAATTATCCCGGCATGCTGCAAGACAATCTCCGCAAAGCGTACAGCTGAAATCCGGTTTCTTGTTTCGAATGTCCCTGATGTTCAGGGCATCGAATTTACAAAAGCTTGTACACTTCATACATAAGGTGCAACTGTTATCAATATACAAACGGAAGGGATTAACATATCGTGTAACATTAACAACAGTCCCAACCGGACAGTATAACGAACAATGTACCATTTTTCCGGCTTTACGGGAATAATAAATCATGATTCCAATCCCTGTTAAACCAAAACCAACCGCAATAAGTGTAGCGATCAACAAGGGTACATTTAACCATCGAAGCAAAAGGGTAACAGCAATGACTAACACTAAAAGAGTCGATTTTATGGCCTTTTTATTCTTAAATGGTTCTTTACGCGTTTTACCTTTTGATGCCAGGTTATCAAAGGCTCCAAAATAACACAGATGACTGCACCAGGCCGGACCGGTTAAAATAATGGTACTGAGAAATAATAATGTCATTACCGATAACTGTCCGCGGTAAAGGGGCCCGGATATGATCATCATCGGAATTGGGAGGTGTAATTTCCCTGTCATTAAGAATTTTTCAACCCCCAGCAGACCAATAATCAGTTGCAGGAAAAACACTATCGAAAAAATGGTCCAGGTTATCCTGCGCCACTTTGGAACATTCATGTGATTTTGCATTTTATACGCTACAAAGGCTCCGTAAAATGCAACAAGAGTTATTTCGATCCACCCTCCCCCGTTAACAAACCGTTCCAGTAAAATAACCGGATTCTGATCCAGTTTGATCTGTACCATCGCAAGAAATGCAAAGGTGAACAGGAATACTGCTATGGGTAGATTATAAAACTTTAATGAGTCCCCCTGTATGAATTTTGCTGTTTTATTCATTGCCGTCAGGTGATTTCAAGACAGGTTTCGACAATCTTCTTAACATGAATTCTTGTTGTGTTTAAAAACGGTATTCCAAGATAATGATCATGGGTAAACATCAATGGGAATTCCGTGCAACCCAGAATCAGTGAATCGATGCTGTCGCGCTTTATCATTTCCTGAACTATTCCAAGAATTTTTGATTGAGTTTCTGCTTTAAAAATACCCAGCTCCAGTTCTGAAAACAACTTCTCATTTATTAAATCAATTTCCTCGGAACCAGGTACAACGATTTCAATTCCTTTCAGATTAAAGGCATCCTGGTAAAACGATGTCCTCATGGTTATCCGTGTTCCAATCAGCCCTGCCCTGCCAAGTTTCAGTTTCACAGCCTCATCGCGAACGGCATCAACGATACTGATTATTGGCAATTTACTTTTACTCTGAATTTCATTAAGGATTAAATGGGGAGTATTTGCACTGATGGCTGCAAAATCAGCGCCTGCTTTGCCGAGCATATTAATGCAATGGCTGAGGTAATCTGCAGCTTCAACATATTCAGTTTTTTCCATCATCCCGATAAATTTCGACATGTTGACGCTGTAAATGATGATCTCGGGATAACTAAGGTTTCCAGCAGTATTCCTGTCATTGAAAATATTGATTATCTCTTTGTAATAATCCGTGGTTGCTTCAGGACCCAGACCGCCTATAATACCTATCGTTTGCATTATATTCAATTAAATTAATAAAAAAAAATCATCATATCAGGCTGCCTGCAAATATAGTTAAATTAAAATGGTTACTAAAAGACCTTTTTGTCTTTTAATAAATTATTTTATATATTTGCATCAGATAATCTAAAACAATTTCATCATGATAATGAATAAATCTTATGCGGAACTCCCAATAGGAGAAATAGTTACCTCAGATTTCAGGGCTGCTGAAATATTTAAAAAAGCCGGGATTGATTTCTGTTGCGGCGGAAATAAAAGTCTGAATGCAGCTTGTAAAGAGAAAAAAATTGATCACAATGTTCTGGTGGAACAATTAAAAGAACTGGAAAATTTACCTGAAAGTCAGAATTATAATTTTAAAGATTGGGATTTAGGCTTTCTGGCTGATTATATCGTAAATACTCACCATAAATATGTACTTAAAACCCTGCCCGAATTAGTTTTTTACACACAAAAAATTGCCTCGGTGCATGGTTCTCATCATAAAGAACTTATTGAGGTAGCCGGTTTATTCCAAAAAATAAACACAGAGCTGCTCCAACATTTACAAAAAGAAGAAGAGGTGCTTTTTCCTTCAATTAAAGAGGCGCTAAATAAAAATAATCCTGAATCCAAATCAACTATTAAGTCAGAAATAAAGCGGATGAGCGTCGAACATGAATTTGCAGGTGGTGCTATGGATAAAATTAACATGCTGACATCAAACTACCATGTTCCGGAAGATGCATGCAATACATACAGCGTAGCGTTAAAGCTCCTGCAGCAATTTGAAGATGATCTGCATATTCATGTACACCTGGAGAATAATATTCTTTATCCGAAAGCTTTAGGGATATAGGGTTCAAGGTTCAACAAATTGTTCGCTTTTTGTATTTAAGGCACAATCTTCAACTTTGTATTTGCTTACTTTTTTAAATTCACGGTTAAATTAAATGATAAATGAACACAGCGACAAAAAATCTCGAAAAAGATCATGAATATATCCTTCGTCTTATAGATGTCATGGAGAAAATGGTTCAAACCTCCCATACCCAAGTGGTGAATCTGGAAACCGCGGTTAATCTTATAAAGAACTATGCTGATGCTTATCATCATGCAAAGGAAGAAAACCTGCTTTTCCCGCTTTTGGGGAAAAAAGGATTTTCAGCCGGGCAGGGACCGGTAGCCGTTATGCTCCACGATCATGCTCAGGGCAGAAATTATGTAAAAGCCATGACCAGGGAAATTGAAAATTATAAAAATGGTAACGAGTCTGCGCTTGCTCTGATCAATGAAAACATGATGGGATATATCGTGCTTTTGCGCAGCCATATTGCTAAAGAAAACGATGTGCTTTTCCGGATGGCTGATAATGTGCTTTCTGAAAATGAACAGCAGGAACTTTTACAGGAATTTGCAAAAGTAGAAAAAAGTAATTTCGGGGGAGGTGTATTGAATACTTATATTCAATCAATCGAAAATCTTGAAAAGTTATTTATTAAATAATTCCATATTTGAATAATAAATTCTGATGTCGGTCAAGGCCTGCCCCTATTTTGTCGGGGGATTTAAGTTTGACTGCCCAACTACCTGAATTTGATTTTGAAGTATTCAAAAATCTAAAAACTCCTGACTGCACGGACACTTATAAAATGACTTTTTGAACTATAGTGAAGTTTACCGGTAGAAAAGTCCATCAGCCAGGCTTGGATATCACCGTATTCCGACGAACTCCAATAATAATTCCCGGTAAAATTACCCAGATTGCTTTTGTATAGGTTTTGGAACAAGTGATTCAATTCCTCTGCAGAGGGTAAATACCAATCACTATATTTTTTCAATATGAGATCCTTACATATTTTCGCGGCAAAATATTCTGATGAACACCCGGCAACGATTTTATCGGTATTTTCAATACCTGATTTTAAATTAGTTGAAAAAGCCCCGATAACTGTTCCATCACAACCCCAGGGTACTGCATGACTTTGATCGGCAGGAGCACAAATAAGTCCATGATTTTGTCCATCGTTATAAAATACTATACCTCCTCCAAGAGAAGTGCCAATAGTATATCCCGAGTTAAAACTGATTTCATTTCCATAGGAGGTACCTGTGCTGTTGGTGGCATATGCTCTTACATAGTAAACGGTGTTAGGTAATAGGTTCTCCATTTCCTGGGTCAAAGAGTTATTATAATCATTTGCTAATGTGGGTTCAGGACTGGTACTCCAGCATAATCCGCTGATAAGTTGGTCAGTTCCTCCGTTATTAGTTATGATACCACCGGCTTTGGCCGAGAATCCTTTTATATCAAAGCCTGCAGAAGTTGTAAGGGTGGGTAATACAGTTGTTGCAAAACTAAGTTCATTTCCGTATGTGGTTCCAATGCTGTTGGATGCATAAGCCCTGATAAAATATGTTTTTCCTTTATCCAGTCCGGCTATGTTTATAATATAAGAACCCGTACCTGAACCACTTGCGATAAAGTTACCGGATAAAGTAGGATTTGAATTTGTGCTGTAACAAACACCTCTTAGGGTAACCGGTAATCCCCCGTCCGATGTGATTTCAGCGCTGCATGTAGCAGAAGTGCGTGTTATATTGCTGATTGAATTTGTAGTCAATACAGGTACTTGCCCAATCTGGGTGACAAATGAAATATACTCACCATAACTTGTACCTGCACTGGTTGTGGCATAGGCACGAATGAAGTATTTGGTCCTGGGATTTAAACCGTAGGCGGTACTTGAAAAATTACCGGTTCCTGCCCCATCGATGGTTTTATGATCTGCAAGAGTCGGATTAGGTAAGGCGCTCCAACAAAATCCACGGGCAATAATTTCTATCCCTCCGTCAAAAGATATAATACCATCGCAGGTAACGGTTGTTTGAGTAATATCTCTTAAATTCAGGATTTTTAAACTAGGAATCAGACTCGCGTCATCTTTCCTGCAACTGAAAAATGCAATCAGGCAAAATAACGGAACAAGCAACATAAATATCAATATTCTGTTTTTTTCTTTCATCCTCATCAAATTAATTTTCATTACCGGGATGAACACCGCACTGAATTTAAAAACGGTGACACTTTGTTTACTAAAAGTTTTGTAATTCACAAATTTCTAAAAATACCATGAATCAAAGAACCTGCAACTTAATAGGGAAGCACAAAGTTATGAAGTAATTTATATTAAACCTGAAAATTTATGTTAAAAACATACTATTTTCAGTAGAGTTGTAAAATTGAAATTTCAAACCGGAAAGCATTATAATTCCAGACCACTTATTGTTACATCTAATCTAAGTAAATTTGATTTTCCGGGCAGCAAAAAAGCACATTTTCAGCAGAAGCCATCCATGAGAAAAACGACTGATCTGGGTTGATCCATAC
Source organism: uncultured Chitinophaga sp. (assembly GCA_964349045.1). Classification (GTDB taxonomy): domain Bacteria; phylum Bacteroidota; class Bacteroidia; order Bacteroidales; genus JACJXF01. The sequence continues at coordinate 6,118 of CAYGFI010000122.1, read as the reverse complement.
TCTCTTTCCCGGTAACGGATTGGTATTTCAACAATCTTAAGATTGAGTTTTGCTGCGCCAAAGAGCAGGTCGAAATCGCCGAAAGGATCAAAATCACCAAAATAGTGTCTGTTCATCATGATCCTTTTATAATCATCCTTAAATAAAACTTTTGTGCCGCAAAGCGTATCTTTCAGCCTCTGTCCCAGAAGATAGGTAAAAACCAGGCTGAAAAATTTATTCCCAAGCAGGTTAAGGAACCGCATGGATTCTTTTTCAATGGGATAGATCAGGCGACTTCCATTAATAAATTCGCCTTTATTAGAGGCAATAGCATTGTAGTATGCCGGCAGATACTCCGGTGGCATCGTGAGATCTGCATCGAGGATCATCAGTACCTCTCCTGTAGCTTTTTCAAAACCCTCGCGTACAGCATTGCCCTTTCCTTTACCAGTTTGTTTTAAAACACGAATCAATTTCGAAGGATACTTCTCTTTAATTCTCAGCATTTCCTTATAAGTTCCATCAGAGGAATGTCCTTCAATGAAAATGAATTCCTGTGATTTACCAAAAAACGGGGTCCTGAGGATTGCATTTTCAATATTGCCTTTTTCATTTCGGGCAGGTACAACAATGGTAACTGAGAACTCACCTTCCATTTCCTCCTTAGGTCTCGCAACAATAAACCGGCTAAGGCATAACTGGTTAATCAGTGGAAGATTTCCCAGGAATGTATTAAATAACCCGTTAATAAGAGGGATATATTTAGGAACAAGAAGCTTCTTTTCCACCTTAATGGTTTCGAAGTCGGCAAGCAGGAGCAGCGCTTCAATATCTTTTATTGTAAGCCAGCTTTGCAGAGGCTGTTTCTTTTTAAGTCCAAGCCACTCCCCCATTTTCAAAACCGGCTCCCATAGGAAATTATAATATGAAATAATGATCCTCGTTTTTGAATGGCAAAGGGTTTTCACATTTTTAAGCGCCAGCTGAATATCCCATAAAGAGCCGATCAGGTCAGAAAGAATGATATAATCAAAAGTTTCTGTCAGGGAAAGATCTTCAATATCATCAATATAGAAATGCAATCCCGGAAAACGATCTTTTGCAATTTCTATCATCCTCTCAGAATAATCAATACCTACTCCATAGAATGGTTTTACCGCATTAAGCAGATCTCCGGTTCCACATCCGATTTCAAGAACCTTACTGTTTTCGGGAATTATAAATGAATAGGATTTCTCAATAAACCTCTGAAAAAAAGCATTTCGTTTTTTCCATTTTAACCTGTCCGATGCTGAATTATTATAATATCCGATTAGTTCACTTTTATTCATTTGTAGCTATAAATATAAATTAATTCCCGGGTATCGGACTTATCATTATTTTATATGGTTCATCAGGCAATTGAAAATATCTCTGATTCAAACTATTATAGTTCCACTGAAGCCAGAATGGGACGCAAAGGTAAACATCAGTCACCTGTAAATCGAAATCGTTTAGCTGATTAAGGTCGTCAACCAGAAAAACTGTTGTTGCGTGTTCTGGTCCTTTAAGGGAACTTAAAAGTAAGGTTTCATTTGCAAATGACCAGGTAGAGCCCAGCCTATACTGGTTTAAATTCTTTTTTTCAATAATTATTTTACCGGAATCCAGAGTTTCTGAAGATATTTCGATTATTTGTTTCATATAATGTATCCTGTCTCCATAGATTACTGTTGCACGATAAAAACCAGCCAATCCGAGTATTACAACTCCAACATATATAATTGATCTTAAATATGTATGCCTGAATTTTTGAAACAATACATCATGAATAAATGGTATTGTAACAAAAATCCAAAGGGGGATTATATTCTTTTCCATTCCCACATCAGAATCGCCGGGTGAAAATACTACCATCAGGAGAATAAAAAAACCAATTGTAGCAATACCTGTATAGGCAAATTTCAGGTACTCCCGTTTTACAGCATAATAGCCCAGTGAGATTATGAACAGTAAAATGGGTAATACATATACTCCCTTTAAAACAAACTTCATGAAAAAGTAAACACTGTTGATATTCGTGAAATTTTTTAAGATTGCAACCAGATTTTTTAATGGTTCCATCTGATGACCTTCATAGCTGTTTGTATCAACGGAGAGGAATTTTATTCCGTAGGCAATTATTGCAATCAAAATTAAAATATAGATCGCTTTGTTCCTGTAGATTTGTTTATCGATTAATTGGAAGATTAAAACAAACAGGACAGGAAATAAGGTGGAAGGATGGCTAAAAAGACACACCAGTATTATCGCTGCTCCTATAAGGATAAACAGTATTTTTTTTGCAGCCGGAAACCGGCTTTCATGCTGAAAATAATACTCAAGAAACCCATAAAACATTACCGTACTCAACATTCCCAACTGCAATTCTGTAATTGGATAGAGTGAACAATCGCTTATCCCCAGAAAAAGAACAAAAGTAGCTGCCAATCCTGCCTTCAAGCTGGAGAATACATACATGCAAACAAGAAAAATCAGGTAATAAATTACAATAAATGAAACTGAATAAGATACCATAACTGTTCTGAGACCCGCGTTGAGTTTGACAAAAATAAGAGGTAGAATCTGTGTTAAAAACGCTGAGTACCTCCCGGCTTCAATATTGAATTTTTCAAAGCATAGTATTTTAAAGGTATAAAACGAGCTATCAGAATATAGCATCCTTTCGATATAGTAACAGGCAGCAAAAAGAAAAAGAAAAAGGAAAAAACTATGGGCAAGAATTTTAATCAGCTTAAACTCTTTCATTTGTTTTTAAATATTAATGACAATCGAAGAATGAAACACAGCATAAACCGGGGAGGAATCTGAATACAGGCTAATCAGGTTTGTATAGCCATAAAAAATTAATAAACAGGTTCTTTCCATTCTTCCTTTTCATGATATTTGCTTTCACTGGCCCATCGGATACCCCTCTTTTGTATTTCAAGCGCTTCGGGTACCTCAAAATCTGCCATTACATGTCCCAGTGAAGAATAGAAGATCCTGCCATTTCCATAATATTTTTTCCATACAACAGGTACAACACATCCGTCGATCCATGCAGCATGATTACCTGTGAAGTTTGTCGTGGCGAGGACCTTTACATTGGGATCGACGTGCATATAATATTGTTCCGAATGCATATTGAAATCATTAAGGCCCTTCGTTACCGGATCTTTATGGTTTGAGATATTTACCCGGTAATCAATAACTCCCCCGGGATGAGCCACCCATTGTCCGCCAACCATAAACTGGTAGTTAACATTTTCCCTGAACGAATCACCTAATCCGCCATGCCATCCTGCTAATCCAACACCCTTTTCAACTGCCAGCAGAAGCATTTTTTCCTGTTCATTTGTGATTTTTCCCATGGTCCAGATCTGGACAATCAAATCCAATGATTCCATCAGTTCAACATCAAGGTATGAATCCAGAGTTTCAGAAACCGTCACTTCTGCACCTTCCGCCCTCATCCAGGGAACAAATTTGTCGATGGAAAGCTTTGGCTCATGGCCATCCCATCCTCCCCAAACATATAATACTTTTTTGCCCTTTAATGATGGGACTGGTTTTTTTGGGCTGTTAACTGCCATCAGGCTACCTGGAAGTAACAAGCTGCCTGCTCCTGCTACCATTACAGTTTTTACGAAATTTCTACGTGATGAAATCTGCATGATTATTTTTATTTTGATGATTAACTTTTCAATTATATAACTCAAGTTCCAACGATAAAATTTGTACCTGAAAAGCGCCTGTTACTCCAACCTTCATGCACTCCAAACTTTTTTCAATTTAGGCGCTCCAAACTCCAGGCGCTCATTTACAGGCTGTACGGTCTGCGATAATCCCTGTGAAAGAATTTTTCTGCAGCCAGATCTTTTATAAAGAATTGTTTGACCGGATCCCAGCGAACAGGTCTTTTTAATTCTGAAGCTATATTCCCCAGAATACAGACTGCACATGTTCTCTGTCCTGTTTCCACAGAAGCTATCGGGTCTTTTCTTGAACTTAAACAACCAATAAAATTAACAAGGTGTGAAATACCCGATTCATAAAGCAGGTCTTTATTTGCTTCCAAATTTACAGGCGGAAGAAGCGAGTCATCTGATGCCATATAATTTCCCCTTGAAACCTCTATCCATCCCTCTGAACCCCAGAATTTCACTCCCCGGGTATTTTCGTCATCAAAAGGTTCATTGGTCATTACAACGCCATTTTCATAAACATAAGTCAGGAATTTGGTGTCCCTGTAACCTGCCGGAATTATTTCAACCGGGCCACTGTTATCCATGTTTAATGCCCATTGACCAATATCAAAATTATGTGCGCCCCAATCGCAGGTGAATCCTCCGCCTGTTTCTTTATAGTATCGCCATGCTGCCCAGAACGTTTCATCCTGAGGGGGATTTAAAGAAACCGGAGGGTTAAGCTTCGGGTTATAGTGCACGAAAGGATTTGGTCCTAACCATTGATCCCAGTCCAAATCTGAAGGAACTGATTCTTCTTTCAGATCATAAGGCGCCGGAGGTGGGCCCACGAATGCATTGATATTTTTAAGCGTTCCAATTGAATTTTTCCGTACCATGTTCACAGCATGCTGAAAGTTATTGTCGGAGCGTTGCTGACTTCCAACTGCAAGGATTATTTTGTTTTTTCTGACAGCCTCAACAACTTTCAGACTTTCCTTAATGGTAAATGTAATAGGTTTTTCCAGGTAAATGTCTTTCCCTGCATTACATGCATCGATGGCCATTAAGGCATGCCAATGATCCGGTGTGGAAATTATTACCGCATCTATATCGGAACGATCCAGAATTTTCCGGTAATCTGTATAAGTTGTAACATCGACCTTTTTATTTGTCCTCTGGTAAAAATCTTTTAAACGCATTTCAAAACGTTCCCGTTTGATTCCATAAACATCGGCGCCGGCCACGATTTGTACATTTGGAATTTTGTTAAAACCATTCATAAGGTTCATCGCCTGTTGACCCAGTCCGATAATTCCAATTCTGATCATATCATTCGGCCCCCGACCGAAACCTTGTAACATGGGTAGCACAGCCAGTCCGGCTGACCCGATAAGGGTATTATGAAGGAATCTTCTTCTTGAAATGTTTTGCATATTTTCAGGTTTAGTTAGATATGCAAAGTCGTGAAAAATTTTTATTTTTCCTAAATTCGTCCGATCAATTTTATGATTTGATGAATTTGTGATTATATGTATAGTGAAGGGTCTAATTAAAGTAATATTGGTAACATGTTAAATCCTGACCCGATTCTTTTGGATTTTTAATATGGATAGGAAACCGTTATTAAAAAGAAATTTTAAAAGCTATATTTGATTTTTTAAGCCATAAGATAACAAGTAATTAACATTAACATTCTGAATGAGAACTCATACCAAACAAACACAGGACAGTCTTACACCCGAACTGGCAATTGAAATTTTAAAAGAAGGGAACGAAAGATTTGTCAATAATATAAAGGCTCATCGGAATTTATTACAGCAGGTTAATGAAACATCTTCCGGACAATTTCCCTTCGCGACTATTCTGAGTTGCATAGACTCACGGATATCTGCTGAATTAATTTTCGACCAGGGATTAGGAGACATTTTCAGTATCCGTATTGCCGGAAACATTTTAAACAAAGATATTCTGGGTAGCATGGAGCTTGCCTGTAAAGTTTCGGGATCCAAACTCATTGTAGTCCTCGGACATACCCGATGCGGGGCAATTGAAAGTGCATGTAATAACATTGCAATGGGAAACATAACAGCATTGTTAAATAAAATTAAGCCGGCTATCGATCAGGAAACTGTAACAAAATTGGAAAGAAACGGGAAAAATGAATCTTTCGTTACCCGGGTTTCCATTAATAATATTTACCTGACCGTTAAAAAAATAAGGGTACAAAGTAAGATATTGAAAAAGATGGAGGGAAATAAACAAATTAAAATTATAAGCGGACTTTACGATGTAGACAATGGTAAGGTGGTTTTTTATGATTGAATGAGGAAGAGTGAGTTCGGGTTTCGGGTTTCGGGTTTCGGGTTTCTCATAGTCAATGCCTAAATAACGTTGACCTTTTTAATACTAAAATTATCTCTATTATT
>CAYGFI010000121.1:0-14734 GCA_964349045.1 uncultured Chitinophaga sp. | reverse complement strand
TTGTTACCTTTTCAGTTGCAAACGAAAAAGCAACTGCAGTAACTACTAATGCCGGAAATCTCAATGGTGACAGGACTGAAAGGACTACCACAGTTATTGTAAAAGCTGAAAATGGAATTACACAAAAAACCTATTCAATAACTTTTAAAGTATATGCTCCTTCCGGTAATGCATCTTTAACAAACCTTTCTGTTGACGGCATTCCTGTTTATGGTTTTTCAGCAGGTAATTATTCCTATGCGGTTCTTCTGCCTTTTGGCACAACAGATATTCCCGTTGTCAGTTTTACTCCCGCTCACGAAAAAGCAAGTACAGTAGTTGTAAATGCAAGCAATCTCAATGGTACCATAAATGAAAGAACAATAACCGTTCATGTTACCGCTGAAGATGGCACAATGATCAGTTATAAAGTCGTGCTTATTGTTGATGGGGGCAATGGAATTACAAAATCACCCGATTCAGATCTATCATTATATCCTAATCCTGCAGTGGATTACGTGACAATTACCGGGTTAAAAAATGTAAACAGGCTTGAAATTATGGATTTAACAGGAAAGGTTCTTCGGATTATTGAAGTCACCGGAGAAGAACTGACTGTCAATATAAGCGATTTGCAAGCTGGAATTTACTTTTTGAGAACGGCAAACCAGACAATGAAATTCATTAAGCAATAATGATAAAGTTTATAAGGTTTGTAAAGTTATTTAATAAAAAACAGGTTTGTTCATTTCCCAAATTATTCATGATTGCCGATATCATAAAAAAAATTGTTCTGCCAAAACTGAATTCCTTCTTTTTATCCTCCAAAATACAAGACTTGCATTACAGGTATTGCATTGATTGCATGGATTTAATGCTGTAAAGCATACCCGGATATGCTCATTCCGTAAAGTTATCAACAAAAAGCTGATGTGTCAAACAATAGGTTTTTTGGCTGGAAAAAAAAGTATAATTTTCCATGCTCTGACAAAAATCATTTTTGATATAGAATATTTTAACCTTTTACTATTATAAACAAATCAATATTAACCTAATACAATTATTATGAGATTAAGACTTTTACTTAAAACTACCGTTCTCACTGCTTTATTTATTACTTTTTTTAATGTGGGATGGGGGCAGGCTCTGCTTGTTGAGGATTTCGATTATACCACGGGTACATTTTTAAATGCCAATGGGTGGAATGCTCACAGTGGCGGTGGAACTACCCCAATCCAGGTTGTAACTCCAGGCCTTACTTTTACAGACTATGCCGGATCAGGTATTGGTAATGCAGCCGGTGTGAATAATACCGGAGAGGATGTACACAGAACGTTTCCTGAAGTTACTTCCGGAACCGTATATGCCGCAATGATCGTACAATCTTCCGCACCCAATGTAGCTGGATATTTTGCTCATCTGGGACAAACTACAATCGGGACCACTTTCTTCTCAAGAGCCTGGATAAATGCAACCGGCGATGGCATTGGGATTGGTTCTACTGCACCAGCAACATATGTCCCAATAACCCCTGGAACCCCAACACTTGTTGTACTTAAACTCGATTATACATCAAAGATTTCCAGCTTGTTTGTATTAAGCTCCTTTACAGCTTCAGAACCGGGAGTTGCAGATCAGACATTTACTGAAACAGCAAATTATACTAATGTAGGATCTATAGCCCTCAGGCAATTCAATGCTGCTGAAAGAGTAATTGTTGATGGCATTCGGGTTGCTACATCATGGGAAGAGGCGGTAAAAGCGAATACACCGCCAATGGCAGCGTTTAACCCGGTTGATGGATCAACGACAGCCAATCCGGATGATAATATTGTAATTACTTTCGACGAAGCTGCTCTCAATATTGACGGAAGTCCTGTTGCTGATCCGACTTCATTAATAACACTCAAAGAAACCGATGGAAGCGGTGCTGATGTTGCATTTACAGCGACTATCAATGACGGGAAAACTGAAATAACTATTGATCCTGCAGTAATCCTTGATTATAATAAAATATATTACGTTGCAGTTGCTCCGGTTGAGGATATTGCCGGTAAAGAATCCGTTTTACAATCTGCAATCTTTACAACCCGTGCTCAGGATGTAGTTGCTCCATTATGGACAACTGATTACCCAAATGTATCAGCTATAAACAATTCCGATTTTAATCTGCTGGTAAGTCTCGATGAGATCGGTAAAGCTTATTTTGTTGTACTTCCCGATGGTGCAACAGCCCCCACTCCTGCGCAGGTAAAAGCAGGCCTGGATGCATCAGATATCGCTGCTTTAAAATCAGGTAGCATAAATATCCTTACGGCTGCCACAGAATTCTCCACGAATATTAGTGGTTTAACCGCGGGTACTGTTTATGATGTTTACGTGGTTGCTGAGGATGTTGAGATCACGCCTAACCTACAAAGCGTTGTTGCATTGGTTCCAAATGTAGCCACCACAGATACCAAACCGGAACCAACCAACCAGGCAAGTGGTTTCAGTGTTGCTGTGAATAACCAGACATCATTGACCTTTAGCTGGACTGATGCAGTTGGTGATCAGCTACCTGCCGGGTACCTTATCCTGGTAAATGAAACGGGTACGTTTACAGATCCTGTTGACGGAATCACACAGCCCAATGATGCTTCCGCTGTTAATGTTGCTTATGGCGCCGGAACCAAACAGTTGACCGGTTTAGTTGCCGGCACTCATTATTACTTCGCCATATATTCCTATACGAATAGCGGTACAGCAATCGATTATCTCTTAACATCTCCTCCGGCAACCGATGTTTCCTTACCTGCATTAGCGATAACCTATCCCAACGGAGGTGAAACATTTTATGCCGGGGATACAACTGATCTGACGTGGAATTCAACCCATGTAACGGATGTTATCATTGAAGTTTCATTTGATAATGGAACTCTCTGGCAACCCTGGTTAGGTCCCATAACCAGCGATGGCGCAGAAACTGTTATTGTCCCTGCAGATGCAGGTTATAGCAATCAATACTTGCTTCGTATCAGTGATGCTGTCAACGCAAATATTAATGATGCTACCGATGCAGCATTTACCGTTAAAGCGGTTACCGGCAATTTGGTTGACCTGCTATCAATGCCTGTAAATTCTATTGTTAAGTACACAGGAAAAGCCACCATTACCTATGCAAGAACGGCCCGGAATCAGAAATATATCCAGGATGAAACCGCTGCAGTACTTATTGATGATCCCACAACAGCCCCTGGATTTATTACCGGTACGTATGCTATCGGAGACGGTATAACAAATATTGAAGGGAAAGTCTTGCTATACGGTGGATTGGTTGAGTTTACTCCAATTGCAACAACCGGTGAACCTGTTACCGGAAATCCTGTTATTGTCCCTGAGGTCCGTACCATAGAAAGTCTGACTCATGCCGACCAGTGCAAACTGGTTAAAATTGAAAATTTCTCTTTTGCTACAACAGGGGAATATGCAGTATCCAGTGCATTTGTTGCCTCCAGGAACTATACTGTATCCGGGTACTTACCAACGGTTTTTGCATATCGCACCTTGTTTGCCGAATCAGATTATATTGGAACTGAAATTCCTCTCGCACCCATTACAGCCATTTGTATTGTTGGTGAATTTAATGGCTTGATGCAGATAACCGCCCGTAATTTTGCTGACATTAAATTTACACAGGCTGATGTTACATCGACTGTTTACACGGTAGATTTCGCTAATTCTGTTATTAAGGATATCCCTGAAGCTGATGATTTAGCTACTTTCAAAGGGAATCTGATCCCTGCAGCTGGCGCTACTTTTAATGTATTTGATGCAGACGGGGTTACACCGGCAACAGTTCTCAATAATTCAAAACTGGTTATAGCAACAGCTCAGGACGGAACAACTACAAAAACATATACAATCGAAATTACAGTATATGTACCCAGTACAGTTGCGACTTTATCTAAACTCTCAGTTAATGGAGCCAGTATAAATGGCTTTTTGTCCGGCACCCTGAACTACGCGGTACTTCTTCCGGTTGGCACCTCGGCAGTTCCGGAAGTAACCTATATTTTAACTGATGACAAGGCAACTGCAGTTGTTACAAATGCCACTGATCTTTTTGGAACAGAAACAGAAAGAACAACTAAAGTTGTCCTAACTGCTGAAGATGGAACGTCTGAAAAGACCTATTCCATTGTTTTCACGGTTGATAACACCGGTATAGCCAATAACGGAGCTGCAAAACTGAGAATCTACCCGGTTCCTGTTATTGATGAAATTACCATAACCGGGTTAGCCAGGGTAAACCGTCTTGAAATAATGGATGTCACCGGGAAAATAATTCGTAAAGTAAAAATCACCGGCGAAGAAGTTACTCTTAATATCAGCGATTTGCATAAAGGGATGTACTTCCTGAGATCAGAAAGTCAGATTCTGAAATTCGTTAAAAAATAAAGGGGGGGGTTAAGAAGGGCCTTCGGGCCCTTCTTTTTCACTATATAATTTACTCCCTTGTTGCATTTTATTCCATAATTCACTGGAGATGATGCCATTGCGGCAGATATAAATTTTTTAAGCATCTTTATAATATTAATCTATATGAAAAAACTCTTTCTCATTTTTGCAATGCTTGCAATGGTTAGTTTCAGCAAAGCCCAAACCGATTTAATTATTTCAGAATATGTTGAAGGTTGGTCGACTAACAAAGCCCTGGAAATAACCAATCCAACCACTTCAGCAATAAGCATGGCAACATATCGTGTTACCCGGTATTCAAATGGTTTGGAGATACCTCCGGCTGATGTAACCTGGACCTTTATGCTTCCAAACAGAATGCTTCAGCCCTATCGTTCTTATGTGATAGTTGGCGATAAAAGAGATCCGGCCGGAACGGGTCAGGAAGCTCCCGTCTGGTCGCAGCTTGCTCAACGGGCTGATACTTTTGCCTGTCCAATTTATACCGAATCGAAAACCATGTACTTTAACGGGAACGATGCCGTAGTTTTAGAAAAACAATCCGGCACAGATTGGCTTTTTATTGATATTTTCGGAAGGTGGGGCGCCCCTGCTCCTGAAAAAGCCGCGATTCCAGGTTCCACGACAACCATTGAAGCATGGACAGATGTTTCGCCCTATTTTAGCGGACTTGGTGTTGCATTAACAGCAGATCATACACTGGTAAGAAAATCTTCTGTAAAGAACGGAATAACTGTAAATCCTGCACTTTTCAATACTCTCGCGGAATGGGATTCTTTACCTGCAAATACATTTAAAAACCTGGGCTGGCATAAGATTGACCTTGCACCAGCAAATAGTACACCTGTAATTAATTCATCTAATACAGTGTTTTTTGTCAGACCATCTGCTGAAAATGGCGCTTCATTAGGTACTTTATCAGCAACCGATACAGAAGGAGATGCCTTGCGATATTATGTTGATTATGGAAATTTTGTGTATGTGGATGATGGGAATCCCCTGATTCCCGATAAAAGATATGAGCCATTTGGAATAAACAGAAATACGGGGGAATTAACAGTTGTAAATAAACTTGGTCTTTTGCCTGATATAAAATCAATTTTCTACCTGGAAACAACGGTTACTGACGGATATTCACAATCTGAAACTACCGACATCATGGTAATCGTTGCAGAACCTGTTACAGTGATTAATATTGGTTCTGCAGGAGGTTCAACTATAAATACAAACGGAGGCACCCTTCAGTTTATAGCCGAAGTTTTCCCCGAGGTGAGCTTTGATAACACTTTAAGGTACAAATGGAGCGTTAATGATGAAAATATTGCCGGAATAGATGCATCAGGCTTAGTAACAGCCCGGAGAAATGGTAATGTTACTGTATTGTGCACTGCAGCAGATGGTTCCGGGGTTGAAGGTTCATTCCAACTTACTATTACTAATCAGACTACTTCCGTTTCTTTGGTAAACACCGTTCCTATACTTTACCCGAATCCGGTTGATGGCAACCGGTTTACAGTTTCTTCTGCCAGGGAGATCAAATCTATAATTATTACAGATCTTGCCAGCCGTGAAGTTTACAGTAAATCATTCGATAAACCTGTGGTTTCCTCAGAAATTGAATTAAGCTCTATGCATAAAGGCGTTTTCATGGTTTCTGTTGTTTTTAATGACAACTCCCGCGGGGTAAGTAAACTGATTGTCAGGTAAAAACATAAAATGAAACCCACATGTTTCGAGAAAGACATACACAAATGAATAAAAACTCTTAATGTGGGTTCCATCCGACCATTGAAAATAAATTTTATACGGATGAAAAAACAACTTTCAACCTTCCTTGCATTATTCCCGCTACTCCTCTTTGGCCAGCAGCAATATAATGTTAGTGGTAAGGTATATAATGCAACCAATCCTTCTGATGTATTGATCGGGGTTCATGTAATATATGGAAAAGGAATGGGAGTAATTACCGATATAAACGGGAAATACACCTTAAAACTTACCCCCGGTAAATACTCCATTCAGTTCTCATACGTTGGCTTTGAACATAGTACTATTGATATAAGTGTAACGGATAAGGACCTTGTTGTTGATGTGGCTCTGACAACACAAGCCATTGATGAAGTTGTCGTTGTGGCCGATGTAGCGCGCTCAAGGCAAACTCCAATTGCCTTCTCAACTATTAGTCCGAATGTTTTACAGGAAAACCTGGGAAACCAGGATATCCCGATGCTTTTAAACAAAACGCCAGGGGTTTACGCCACCCAGCAGGGAGGCGGTGATGGTGATGCATCGGTTACTATCAGGGGATTCAGCGCCAGGAATGTTGGTGTGCTTCTGGATGGTGTGCCTGTAAATGATATGGAAACCGGTCAGGTTTACTGGTCGAACTGGTTTGGGCTTGATGGTGTTACCCGATCCATCCAGGTACAGCGCGGTTTGGGAGCTTCCAAGCTTGCCCTGCCTTCCGTTGGTGGTACAATAAATATTATTACCAAGGGATTGGATTCAAAGAAAGAAGGATCCATAAAACAGGAAGTAGGTTCTGACGGATACCTGAATACATCTTTCGGATATAGCTCCGGTACATTAAAGAACGGCTGGGCTATCTCTGCTGCAGGCTCTTACAAGACCGGAAATGGCTGGGTCGATCAGACCTGGACCAAAGGCTTCTTCTATTACCTCAAAATTGATAAAAAACTCGGAAACCATATCCTTTCCGCTTCGGCATATGGCGCACCACAATCTCATGGACAACGCGCATACCAGCTCCCAATAGGTGTTTTTGATTCCACCTACGCTGAAAAACTGGGAATTAAATTGGCTTTTATACCGGGACAGAATATTGCAGATTCAACAGAAGTATCCATGAACAGACGGATTCTTGATGAGGGAATAAACAGGGGACTCCGCTTTAATCAGCATTGGGGATATCTTGCCCGTACAGGAGAAGATCCAAATGCAAAATCCGAACCCTTTTCTGAACGGGTAAATGAATACCATAAACCTCAAATCACATTTAAAGATTTCTGGACTATTACCGATCGGGTTTATATGTCTAATATAGCTTATATGTCGATCGGTAACGGGGGAGGCATTCGCATGAAATCCACTACTGCTCCTGATGCTGATGGTTTGGTGCCTTTTCAGAGTATCTACAACAGGAATTATAATGCCGCTCCTAACTCCCTTTACGATGACAACCTGCATCCTTCTTCAAATTATCTGAGAGAACTTGTTAATCAGCATATGTGGTACGGACTTTTATCAACTATGAATTTTAAGATTAACTCCAATTTAAAACTTGCCGGTGGGTTTGACCTTCGGTCCTATAAAGGCACCCATTACGAAAAAGTTTATGACCTGCTTGGTGGCGATTATGTTGGCGCCCCTTCTGATTTTATCGATTATACCCATGTTGACTTTTCACAGCCAAATCCACTTAAAAAATTCATGCTTAAAGAAGGGTCCAAAACGAATTATTATACCGATGGATTGGTTCGATGGGGAGGAATATTTTTTCAGACTGAATATTCCCGGGATAAAATATCTTCATTTATTAATTTAACCACAGCTATAAGCAGCTACAAGCAAATTGACCATTTCTTCGGTCTTAAGAGCAGCATAAAAGCAGGAGAAACGGATTGGAATAATTTCCCCGGGTTTACTGCCAAAGGTGGTGTTAACTACAATTTTACTGATCGGTTTAATGGGTTTTTTAACCTGGGTTATTTAAGTAAAGCCCCTCGATTTAACAATGTTTATGATTTTGATAACAGCATTTTCAGGGAAATTAAAAATGAACTGGTAAAAGCAATAGAAGTCGGAGGGAGCTATTCCAGTACCTCATTTTCCGCAAACCTGAATACCTATTATACAATCTGGGAAAATAAACCGGTTGATTCAGGATCAAAAGTTTCAGTCGAAACCTCACCCGGTGAGTTTCAGGAGCAGTCTGTCAATATCAATGGAATGAATGCATTACATAAAGGAATTGAATTTGATTTTATATTTAAAGTATCTAAGACCATTGAATTCCAGGGATTAATGTCATTAGGTGACTGGAGGTGGAATTCATCCGATACCATCCGGATTTATGATGACCAGAAGAATTTAGTTAAAACCCAGTATTTTGATGCAACCGGAGTTCATGTTGGGAATTCCGCACAAACGCAATTTGCCGGTGAAATCAGGTGGGAACCAATTAAAGGATTATATTTCAAACCATCCTTTACCTATTTTGGAAGGTACTTTTCTGAATTTGATCCGATCTCTCTCAATGGCTCGCCTTCTTCTTATGAATGGTATGATGATGTTTCAGGAGAGCATGGAAAAGCAAGAGACTCATGGGAAGTGCCATCGTATGTGATGGTTGATTTCAGCGCCGGTTACCGGTTTAAAATCAAACAGGATGCTCTGCAATTCAGGCTAAACCTGATGAACGCCTTAAATACAACCTACATAGCAATCGCACAAAATAATGATCCTTTTAACGGCCAGGTATTTAATGAATTTAATGCCCGTTCCTCGGCTGTTTTTTTTGGAATGGGAAGAAGATTTGTTGTTTCGATGCAGTATCAGTTTTAGGGGAGGGTGTGTAATTAGTGACGGGCGTGACGGGCGTGACGGGCGTGACGATTGTGATGTCGAAACGTTGCAAAGTTGTAACTTCGTAACTTCGTAACCTCGTTACCTCGTTACCTCGTTACCTCGTCACGTTCGTCACGTCCGTCACGTAAAAAAAAATCAAAATGATAAAAAGCTTAAAATTTATTTTACTGTTTTTAGTCGCAGGTTTCTGCAATATAAATGCCCAGGAAGCAGGTTACTATAATGGATTGGAAGGGAAATCCGGACTTGAATTAAAGGCAGCTCTCCATGATATTATAAAGGGTCACGTTGATTTTAGTTACAGCGACGCGAAATATATATTGAACTACGCCGATTCTGACCCTGCAAATGAAAACAATGTAATTCTGATTTATACCAGGCGTTCTCAGTCAAATACAACATGGGGAAGTGGTGGTGATTTTATAAACAGGGAGCATGTGTGGGCCAAATCGCACGGTAATTTCGTCGATATCAGGCCTATGGACGGGGATGCATTTAACCTGCACCCGGCAGACGCAAGCGTAAATATTACCCGCTCCAATTATGATTTTGATGAGTGTTCTGCAACAGGCACGCTGATCGCTGAAGCAAATGCTTATTACACCAGCACTCAATTCGAACCGCAGGATGCTGCAAAGGGCGAAGTGGCACGCACCCTCTTTTATATGGCTGTGAGATATGAAGGGACTGATAACGAGATCGATCTCGAAATGATTGACCAGGTTGGTAATTACCCCAACCCAAAGTTTGGAAAGCTTTCCACACTTCTGCAATGGAATAACAACTTCCCCCCTACCGCCAATGAAAGAAGAAGAAATGAACGTGTCTTCGACGCTCAGCGAAACAGGAACCCTTTTATCGATCACCCGGAATATGCAAATATGATCTGGGGCAGCGCCCTTGCACCCATTGTTAGAATAGGTTCTCTGAACATGGTTCCAAAATACCCTTTAAATAATGAAACTGCAGCCATTTCATCAGAAATAAGTTCAGATGCAGGAAGTGTAAATTCTGCAATTCTTTATTACGGAAGCACATACAATTCGGAAGAATACGCGGTTACTATGAATGAAGCCGGAGGAATCCGGACCGGAATTATGGATTTTTCGCATTTCACTCCAAACAACTTTATTTACTACAAAATTACAGCATCCGACGGAACAAATTCAACAACCGTATCGGGCAACTACCGCTTACCCGAATCAAAGGCCCTTACCCCGATCTCCACAGTCCAGGGAACCGGAACCGCGTCTTCTATGGTAGGTAGTTCGGTTACAATTGCGGGTATTGTAACGGCTAATCTCGATAATACCTATTACGTCCAGACATCCGGTGATACCCATTCCGGAATGTGCGTATTTGACATAAGAAGAGGCAGAATTGGCGACTCTGTTGTTGTTACCGGTAAGGTTGCAGAATATAACACTCTTACGGAAATTGATAATGTTTCTTATTTTTATAACTATGGTCCAAAAGAAAAAGTAGCTCCCACCATACTTACTCTTGACCAGGTAAAAGAAGATTATGAAAATATGCTGGTCACTTTTAAGGATGTCACTTTTCTTGATGGTGACAAAGTGATCCCCTTATCTGCTGCCGCAAACCTTAGCTTCACCGATGGCACCAACTCAATGATCGTTTATTCCAGGTATAATTCCCGTATCAGCGGAAAAGTACTGCCTTCCGGTATCGTAGATGTTACAGGTGTTATAAGCCAGTATGCCGGAAATTACCAGTTGCTGGTAAATGATATTTCCGACATAAAATCAGGTTTCGACGATCAGGCTCCCATTATAACCGGCGTGGTTGCAATTGATAAGGACTGGATTGAGGTTAGTTTTAATGAAAAAATAGACAAAACCACGGCAGAAACAATCAGCAATTATTCCTTTACAGGTGGATTGAACATTTCCGGGGCATATATTTATGGTGGCACTAAGGTTTTGCTCCTTGTAACAGGAATAAAGGCAATTGATTATACGCTTACCATTAACGGAGTTAAAGATTTACAGGGAAACACGGTTTCCAATGCAACCAAAGTTTTTCATTCGGATTTTGAAGATCCTGGCGCGGAGCCGGTTATTTGCCTGAATGATACAATTGAGACAATGGAATTATCCATCGTAAACGTTAATGTTATTGCAAATGATACATTGCCGGACAATTACACTTTGTCAATTTTGAGATTCCCTGAATCCGGAATTGCTACCATTGAGACTGATAACAGCATTACTTATGAAACCAATGTTGTTGACCTTGCCATCGTTCGTGATACGGTTATTTACGAAATATGTAATTCTAATAATCCTCTGAATTGTGATCAGGCTATTGTATTTATTACGATGAATTTTTCAACATCCATAAAAACCTCAGCTTTCAATACAGTCTCATTTTACCCTAATCCGGTAATAAATAATTTGTATGTGAAATCGGAGAATCCGGTTTCACAGTTTGAAATACTCGACCTTGCCGGAAAAAGCGTCATCCGGCTTAAACCGCTAAATAAAGAATTTACGATTCTTATGCCGGAATTAAAGGGGATTTATATTGCCAGGATGAAGATGAATTCCGGGGATACCTTAATGAAAAAGGTTGTTAAATTTTGAAATTGCTTTTAGTCATGTTATTGGAGAGTGGCGTAGTCCGGGAGGCTGGGGATTACTAAAGGAATCGCAAGGCGCTTGCTTTTACCCTTTTAATGTCAAATGACGGTGAATAGTCAGACATAAAAAAATCAAAATAACCATGAAAAGAAATTCCCTGTTTCTTTTTTGCCTGATACCATTTTTAAGTATCCCTTTAAATGCTCAAATAAAAAGCATCGCTGAAGTTCAGGGTGGAGTTGCGGCATCCCCTTATGTAAACAAGTCTGTTACAATTAAAGGCGCTGTTACAGGCACTTACAGCCAGGGCTTTTTTATCAGGGACAGTGAAGAAGCCTGGAGCGGGATGTACGTATATGACCAGGTTAATAAACCCTCACTTGGGGATACGGTTCAGCTTACTGCCACTGTTGCAGAATATTATGAATGGACAGAGCTAAAAACCATTACTGCTTATACCCTTATCTCATCCGGAAACCCGATTCCGCAACCTGTTGTGCTTCATACAGGAGATATTGATGAAAGCTGGGAAAACTGTCTGATTACCGTCCGTAATGCCACATGCACCAAAGTAACACTTGGTTATGGAGAATGGGAAATTGATGATGGTTCTGGTCCGGTAGTGATCAATGACCTCGGTTATGCCTTCTCCCCGCAGTTGAATGAAAATTATCATATTACCGGAAATCTGAGTTTTTCATTTTCGTTTTATAAAATAGAGCCCCGGTTTGCCTCAGATGTTGAAGTGGCCGCCAAAATTTTTATTAATTCAGAAGTTTCTCCCCACACCATTGAAAAAACCCGTCTTGGTCTAAGCTGGAATACAAATTTCCCTGGCACAACTGAAGTTTCCTGGGGTCTCACTCCAATGCTGGAATCCGGTGTTTTGACCGATACCGCAAAAACCTTGTCACACAATGTAAACATTGATGGGCTGGAGCCTGCAAACTTTTATTATATAAATGTTTTTTCGGTAAATGGGGAAGATTCAACACGTTTCAACCCAATGCTTTTTTCCACTGCATCGGAATCTTCAGGTGTAATAAAGGTTTGCTTCAACCAGGCCGGTATTCCCGCTAAACAAACCGATCCACCGGGAATATATACTGCATCGATTATTGATACGATGATTTCCTATATAAATCTTGCTCAATCGACTCTCGATATTGCTTTGTATGATTTTACGAATCATGCTTCATTCAGCGATGAAAGGAATCTTGCTCTTGTAAATGCCATCAATGCTGCATTTAACAGGGGAGTTACTGTAAGGATGATAACGGATGCAAATGTAAACAATGAGGTTCTTACCAACCTGGATCCCTCTGTTCCGATTTTGAAAGTAAAAACTACCGCGATAATGCATAATAAATTTATAATCGTTGATCGCGAAAGCATTTTAAATTCATGGCTGATCACGGGATCAACCAATCCGACTTATAATAATATTGTAATAGATTTCAATAACCTGGTTGCCATCCAGGAGAAATCGCTCGCTAAAGCCTATAACCTCGAGTTTAATGAAATGTACGGGGGAAGCGGTGAATCCCCTGATACAATTAAATCACTTATCGGCTCGGATAAAACAGATAATACTCCGCATCATTTTTCAGTTAACGGTAAAAGAATCGAAGTGTATTTTTCACCCTCCGACTTTACGACTTCCCATATTGTTAATACATTAAATGAGGCCGAAACCAGTATTGATTTCGCCATGATGGCATTTACTGAAGATCTTTTAGGAAATGCACTGGTTGCTGCAAAAGCGAGGAACATAAAAGTCAGGGGAGTAATCGATTATATTGAATATTCCGGAAGCGAATATTCCAAACTTCTTGGAGCCGGGATAAAAGTTCAGGATTATGCGAATCCTGATGGAAAAGGCTGGCCGGACGCGCCTACCCTGCACCATAAATTTGCAGTGGTGGATGCCGGTACACCGGGTGCGGCTGTTATTACAGGATCGCATAACTGGACAGCCGCCGCAGAAAGTAAAAATGATGAAAACACCATGATTATTCATGACCAGGTGATTTCAAATCTTTTTAAAGCTGAATCCGACAGGATTTACAGATGGCTTAAACCAATGACGTGTAATGATGATACAGCCGTGGCTTTGGATCAATCCTATTTAAATATTAATGTGATTGCCAATGATTCTTTACCAACCAAATTCACCTTATCGATCATCAGTGAACCAAAATTCGGGATCGCAACGGTTGAACCTGATTTTAGCATCAGTTATGCATCAATGCTTGATTGCATATGCGACATAAAGGATACCCTGGTCTACCAGGTTTGTTATGATAATGATCCGGACTATTGCCTGCAGGCCATGGTCTTTATAGAGTTGAATGTTTCAAAACCCATTTTATGCAATAACGACACCATTGAAACATTAGATCAATATCTGCTGAATATTAATGTAATTGCAAATGATTCTTTACCTGATAACTTTAGTTTTTCAATTATCAGGCATCCTGATAATGGTATAGCAATTGTGGAATCAGGGTTTATCATTCATTATGAATCAACTTTATGTTGTGACTTCAAACATATCAGGGATACTATTGTCTATCAGATTTGCAGTATTAACAACCCGCTAAATTGTTCCCGGGCCAGTGTTTTTATCACTCTTGATTTTACGGAATCAGTAAATATACTGATAGCAGATCAGGTAAGACTTTGGCCAAATCCTGTTGGTGCAGAGTTAAGTGTAAAGTCGGAAAAACCTGTTTCCCTGCTTGAAATTCTTGATCTGACCGGGAAAACCCTTTCTAAACTGATGCCTTTGAAGACTGAGTTTACGGTACAAACGCCCGATTTAAAAGGAATTTATTTCGTCCGGATTACGACAAATTCGGGGGAGATAATAATGAAAAAAATTGTCAAATTATAATAATTAATTCAAGGGAATTTGTAATAATAGTTCCCCTTGTTGTTTCGAAAAATATTAAATTGCATCAAATAATCCTGAAAAAAAAGGATAATTCCCCCGCGATACCCATATTAGAAACATCAACACCCCTCTGAAAATGAAACTGCCTTCATTACAAAAATTCATCCCGGCAACTCAATGGATTTCA
>CAYGFI010000120.1:0-14934 GCA_964349045.1 uncultured Chitinophaga sp. | reverse complement strand
CACTTAATATTTGCAAGGAAATTAAAGGAAAATGTAACAGGTAACAGGTTAATCCAATGAAATTCTTTATAATCATTAGTCTAATTGCCTATCTTGCAGCATGAAATCTTTATTTTTAGAACAGGAATGCGTAAAAAAATACTTTTTGAAAGAACCCTTGCATGGTTTCAGGAAAACATGCCTGTTGCAGAAACCGAGCTGCATTACGGGAATCCATATCAGCTACTGGTAGCAGTGATTTTATCAGCTCAGTGCACCGATAAGCGGGTTAACATAATTACCCCCGCCTTTTTCAACCGGTTCCCTGATCCCGAAACATTAGCGGCCTCAAGAGTGGAGGAAATATTCAGTTATATTAAATCCTGTTCCTACCCAAATAATAAAGCGAAAAATCTATGGGGAATGGCAAACAGTCTGGTAAATGATTTCGGAGGAGTTGTCCCTGATGAGCCCGGCAAACTGCAGAAATTGCCTGGAGTAGGCAGAAAAACTGCAAACGTCATCCTTTCCGTTGCCTATGGTAAGCCGGCTATGGCTGTTGATACGCATGTTTTCAGGGTGGCAGCAAGAATAGGCCTTACCGTTAATGCAAAGACCCCTCTTGAAACAGAAAAACAATTAGTGAAGTACATACCGGAAGATTTGCTGAATGTTGCGCATCACTGGTTGATCCTCCATGGCAGGTACGTATGTGTTACCCGTAAACCGAAGTGTCTGGAATGCGGGTTGAAGGAAATTTGCCTATACCCTTCAAAGGTTTTAAACCCTTGAAGTTTATAGGTGTAATAATTTTAACAAAAGTGTTATTTTTGTTCAAAAAAGACAGATAGAAATGAAAACTTTCCTGAAGATTTATTTTATTAGTGTTATTCTTTTAATTATGTCAGGATTTAGCGAACAACGAATCGATTACCGTTCAGGCAGATTTAATAACGTTTGCAAGGATCTGAAAAATGATGTTTTGCTTTATTTCGTTTTCATTGACACAAAAACCACAAGCCCCTGGACGGAATTTGACATCAGGTCGACCATTGACTCTATGGATGTTGCTGTTTCATGGATTGAAAAACAAGCGGAAAATAATAATGTGAATCTGCACATCAAAACCGATTATTATATTGGAAAAGAGTTTGCTACAATTACACGGAATCTGCCTTTAAGCACCGTAAAAGAATCCATTACAGAGCCAAATTTAAAATCCGGACTAATTCAAATAAATAAATGGGCTGATAATCTGTCGAAAAAAGTAGGGGAATCATTTGTCATTAAAGAAAAAGACGGTATCCCCCAACAACAAAACCCAAAGGATACAGAGCGTTTAATAGCCCAGTTACGTGATGATTTTGGTGTGGAGAGTGTGGCTTTGATTTTTTTGGTAAATAACTATTTCCGGACTGATATCTCATTTGCTGTCAACACTTTGACAAATGATGACGTTGAATTCGCAATTGTAAGTTATAAATATCCTGCTGAAATAGCTCACAATTTCCTTCTTTTATACGGAGCTTCTGATTTATATAAAACGCCTATGCGAAAATCTTCGAAAAAAATAAAAATGGCAAATGAATTTTTCTCAAATGAAATTATGCAGGATCCTTATGCGAAAAACATCTGGGGACTTGATATTTCGGATTTCACAAAATATCTGATTGGCTGGTCCAACGAGTTGGATCCCCGTTATGAACCTTTACTTACAGATAAACTGACAATTTTTTAGGCGGAAGCGCCAATAAAGAATTTCTTATCATATTTCATTTCATGCAACCTATATATCTTGATTATAATGCTACAACTCCAATAGACAGTGAGGTGGCAGATTTTATGATTCCATTTTTACGGGGGAATTTTGGAAATCCCTCCAGCAATCACTTTTATGGTATAGAAAGTAAAAAAGCCATTGAGAACGCGCGTAAAAGTATTGCAAGGCTTATAAATTGTTCTCCTTCTGAAATTGTTTTTACAAGCGGAGGAACCGAATCGAATAATATCGCTATCAAAGGCGTTGCATTAGCAAATCGCGATAAAGGTAATCATATAATTACCAGTGATATCGAACATCCTTCTGTTATTGAGGTGTGCAAAGCACTCGAAAAAGAAGGATTTGTCATCAGTTATCTGCCTGTAAATTCTGAAGGTATTCTTGAAACTGAAATATTACGAGATTCTATCAGACCTGATACTATTCTGATTTCCATAATGCATGCCAATAACGAGACAGGCTCGATTCAAAACATTCGTGAACTTTCCACACTGGCTCATGAAAATAACATCATATTTCATTCGGATGCCGCTCAATCAATCGGGAAAATAAAAACCGATGTACAGGAAATGGGTGTAGATTTGCTCTCCATAGCCGGACATAAGTTTTATGCTCCAAAAGGCATTGGCGCTCTCTTTATCCGCGAGGGAGTTAAACTGAATAAAATTATGCACGGTGCAAATCACGAATATAATTTGCGGCCGGGTACTGAAAATGTGCTGGAAATAGCAGGACTTGGCAAAGCAGCAGAAATTGCTCACCGCGATTTTGACCGTAATACTACAATCATGAAGCAGACCCGCGACCTGCTTTATTCTTCCCTGAAACAGGCAATTCCATCTATAATCCTAAATAGTCCGATAGACCAGGTTCTTCCAAATACCCTGAATATAAGCTTTCCCGGAATGGATGCCGGTACACTTCTATCGGAGCTGGTGGAGGTTGCCGCTTCATCAGGAGCGGCATGTCATTCGGATGATGTTGGAATCTCTCATGTACTGCAAGCCTTGAAGATCCCAGTCTCAGTTGCAATGGGTACTATTCGCTTTTCCACCGGAAAAAATACTACAAAAGAAGAGATTATTACTGCTGCTTCAATTATCTCAGATAAGGCAAAAAATTTAATGAACAATAATAAACCTACTCCTTCTGAAGATACGGAAAAAGATGAAATTAAACTTACCCGTTATACTCACGGCCTGGGTTGTGCCTGCAAAATCAGCCCGCGTATTCTGGAGGAGATACTGCGCAGTTTTCCGGTACCTGTTCATCCGGATATCCTGGTTGGCACGGAAACTTCTGACGATGCAACTGTTTACAGGATTAATGATGAGACTGCCCTTGTCCAGACTGTTGATTTCTTTACACCTGTAATCGATGATCCTTTTGAATTTGGTGCAATCGCAGCAGCAAATGCATTAAGCGATATTTATGCAATGGGAGCCAAACCACTGTTTGCATTGAATATAGTTGGATTCCCTGTGAACAGACTTCCCCTTAAAACCCTGCATGATATCCTTAAAGGCGCTCAGTCTGTTGCCGACGAAGCAGGTATTTTTATACTTGGAGGACACACCATAGAAGATAATGAACCTAAGTTCGGTATGGTTGTAAGCGGTGTGGTTCATCCCTCGAAAATACTCAGGAATTCAACTGCAAAATCAGGTGACAGGCTCATTCTTACCAAGCCTCTGGGTACCGGCATCCTTAGCACTGCACTTAAAAAGAACATGCTAAGCCCATCTCAGAAAAATGAGTTATATCAGACTATGAGAAAACTCAATAATCAGGATGCTGAGATCATGATGAAATACAGAGTTAACGCCTGTACAGATGTTACCGGCTTTGGGCTTTTGGGACATCTTAAGGAAATGTTGACTGCATCAGGAGTTTCTGCCGAATTGAATGCCTCAAAGGTTCCTCAGCTTCAGGGAGCGCTCGATTTAGCCACACAGGATATCTTTCCCGGCGGAACCTCCAATAACATTAGTTTCACTGAAAATAGTGTACTTTTTTCAGGAAGCGTTTCTGCAGCTATGCAAATACTTCTTGCAGATGCTCAGACTTCCGGAGGTCTTCTCATATCAGTATGCCAGGAAGACTCCAATGCACTCCTAAACGAAATACGACATTCCGGGAACATTTATGCTGCCGGAATTGGAGTAATTACCTCTAATCAAAATCCCTTAATTAATGTAATTCACTGATTTGTTATTGTTCAGACCTTGGAAATTTAAGATTATCTTAAGATGGAAAGCTTTTGGAAATACATTCTTATTCTGAAGGAAAATTCCATGGAACCTGATTCGCGAAAAAAAAATACGTTTGGACCTAACATATTGTTTATTAGTATAATAATCGTATTGAGTAAATTAGCGGAACGGCTTTCTCATTTTGTGACGAAATAAAGACCTTTTTACATGAATGATGAAAGAAATGCTGCTAAACTTTGGTATTGTATGAATTGATTTTCTATTTTTACAAAAACCAATATTTACGGAACTTTCATGAGTTTTGTTTTTTAAAAAAAAAGAGTATTTTTACTTCCTATATCGAGCATTCAATATCAGATTAATAAAAACCGATCTATATGAATATTAAGCTACTGGATTCTGGCAAGCAATTCATACTTCTGTTCACCCTCCTGGTTTTTTTATTCGGAAGCTGTGTCTCAGACAAAAGTAAGGATTCAAAAAATGCAGATACGTCCGGACTTTCCGAGGACTTCGATTTGGAAATGGATGACGACCTGGCAGATAAGATCAATACCGCCAAAAGAATTTTTTATTCTCTTCCTTCTCCGCTTGAAACTGCTATGCTGATAAAAAATGCAGGTGCAAGCTATGATGGCGATTTGCTGAATAAGGTTGAAAATACTTCTAAATACAAGACAAACCTGAAAATGGCTCTGAATCTCGGTATTTATACAACTGATCTTAGCTATGCCAGCCTTTTTGATCAGACCCAGGCAACACTCAGCTATATCAATGCCGCCAAGAAAATGGCCGATGGACTTGAAATACTCAATGCAATTGATGAAGCGACTATACGCAGACTTGAAGAAAATATTAACAACCGGGATGTAATCATTGATATTATCTCTGAAACTCTGCTTAATTCAAACTCATTTCTCGAAGATAAAGGCTTGCAAAACACTTCAGCTATCATCTTGGTTGGAGGTTGGGTGGAAGGCTTACATATTGCAACCAGTCTTGTTGCTCCTGGTACCAACCTCAAAACCGATAAGCTTGTTGAAAGAATCGTTGATCAGAAACTTTCTCTCAATATTGTTGTAAGTCTGCTTGAAAACAATAAAGATAATCCTGAAGTCCAGATCCTTTTGAAAGACGTTGCAGAACTCAAAACCATATATGATAAAATCACCATAGAGCAATCTGAAATTACTCCGGTTGAAGACCCGAATACCAATGTAACCATGCTGAAGTCTGAATCCACTATCAACATGAGCACAGAGGTTTTTGATGAGCTTACAAAGAAAGTAAATGAATTAAGAACCCGATATATATCATAAATAAATATCTTCGTTATGAAAAGAAGTTTATTTGTTAGCATCTTATTCGTAGTATTTGTACTTGTACCCTTTAATGCTGATGGACAATGCAAACAGTTTGCGAAAAACACCTGTAAGGTTGGCTTGTCTCCATATCAGCATGATGGAAATTACCATGCAGCTATTTTGCTTGAAGGAGAAGAAGCCGAACTATACAAAACCTTTTATTCCGATACACAATACAGAATAGGGATATGCGGCGCTAATAATCTTGGGGAAATAGAATTCAGTGTTGTAGATGGCAATGGTAAAGTGCTCTATAATAATAAGTTTCATGGGTATGAATGGAAATGGGATTTTACCCTCGAATCGAGCCAGCAATTGAAAATTGTTGTGAAAGTCCCCGTTGTGGATGGAATGTCTGATGAGCCTAAAGAAGGTTGTGTTGCCATTATGTTCGGTTTCAAAGAAAAATAAGTTCCTGTGCAATATTGTCAATGCCTATGAAGAATCATAGGCATTTTTTATATAATATTATTTATGAAAATTATACATATTACTCTGGTAATAATTTTATTTTCGCCGGTTTTTCAATGCTGCGAGGAATTATTGAAAACCAGTAATCCTCTTACGGATACAGAGATAATAGAGGGATTAAAAACAGCATTGCTTGTGGGTACAGATAGTTCAGTAGCCCTGACCTCCCGGGCAAATGGTTATTATAATGATGAAGCTATCAAAATTCTTCTCCCTCCCGAAGCAGATATAATTTATGATTACACAGATCATCCATTCTTTTCAGCACTGGGTCTGGAGGCAAAATTGGAAGAGGCAGTAATGGCTCTTAACATGGCTGCTGAAGATGCAGCCAGGGAGGCTGGTCCGATTTTTACAACTGCAATAACTGATTTGTCAATAAGCGATGGATGGGCTATTCTCAAGGGAACCAATCCTGCTGCTTCTAAAAAAACTACTGATTTTGATTCAACCGCGGCAACAAACTACCTTCGATCAACAACCTATTCTCAGCTTAGTGATGCTTTTAGCCCAAAGGTCAACGCCTCCCTCGATAAAAAACTTGTTGGCACAATATCACCAAACCAGATATGGAACACCCTGACTTCCAATTTTAATGCAGTTGCAAATCTTCCATTTAGTCCTATTGATCCAATTGAAAATACCGATTTAGGAGCTTACGTTACCGGGAAGGCTCTTGACGGGCTCTTCCTTAAAGTATCGGTTCAGGAAAAGGAAATTCGAAGAGACCCGTTGAAATGGGCAACAACAACTGTTGGGAATATCCTCGAAAGGGTTTTTGGAAATTCCGGAAAATAAACAATTACTTCTTTAGTTTTACCTTCAGAAATTTTCCGGTATAGGAATCAGAAAAACCTGCAAGTTGTTCCGGAGTGCCTTCAAAAATCACCTCACCCCCATTCTCTCCTCCTTCCGGGCCCAGATCTATGACCCAGTCAGATGATTTGATAACATCAAGATTATGCTCAATTACCACAATGGTATGTCCTCTTTTAATAAGTGCGTTAAAAGCATCAAGCAGTTTCCTTATATCATGAAAATGCAATCCGGTTGTGGGTTCATCAAATATAAAAAACATGTTTTCTGAACTTCCTTCTTTACTAAGGAAAAATGCCAGTTTCACTCTTTGACTCTCGCCACCACTGAGAGTGCTGGAGGATTGCCCCAGTTTGATATAACCTAAGCCCACATCCTGCAAAGGTTTGAGCTTTGTTACAATTCGCTTTTCGGTTGTTGAGTCCTTTTGTCCAAAAAACTCAATAGATTCATCCACCGTCAGTTCAAGAATATCAAAAATATTTTTTCCACGGTATTTAACTTCCAGGATTTCATCTTTAAATCTTTTACCCTTGCAGCTTTCACAAATCAGATTCACATCGGCCATGAACTGCATTTCTACCCTGATTGATCCATCACCCTGGCACTCCTCACATCTTCCTCCGTCGATATTGAAAGAATAATGACTGGCCTTATAGCCATTGATAGCTGATGCAGGTAAGTCGGCGTACAACTTTCGAATCTCATCATAGGCCTTCAGATAAGTAACCGGATTCGATCTTGAAGATTTTCCAATGGGATTCTGATCAACGAATTCAACATTCTTAATCAGGTCGATATCACCTTCCAGGTAATCGAACCTGCCCGTCTTCTCCCCCATGCCATTTAATCGCTTATTCAACGCCGGATACAAAATCCCCTTCACTAATGAAGTTTTACCGGACCCGCTTACTCCGGTAATGACTGTCATGATATTCAAAGGAATTTTGACACTGATGTTTTTAAGGTTGTTCTCCCTTGCCCCTTTAACATGAAGGTAATTATTCCATTTTCTTCGTGACTGTGGAATTTCAATTTTTCTTTTACCGGAAAGATAATCTGCTGTTAAACTTGTTTCAGATTTTATAAGGTCTGCATGAATACCGGTAAAAACAACTTCTCCACCAAGTCTTCCGGCCCTGGGACCAATATCAACCACCAGATCTGCTGATCGGATTATATCTTCATCATGCTCAACAACCACAAGCGTATTCCCCATATCCCTGAGCTCTTTTAATACCTCTATAAGAAGCATTGTGTCCCTTGAATGAAGACCGATACTGGGTTCATCGAGAATATACAGAGAACCCACCAATGCGCTGCCAAGAGAAGTAGCAAGATTTATTCTTTGTGATTCTCCTCCGGACAGGGTTGCTGAAAGCCGGTTAAGAGTAAGATAGCTTAGACCAACATGGAGCAGAAAACCAAGCCTGTTTCGGATCTCTGTAAGTAAGCGACCGGCTACTTTTTCTTCATGAGCGCTGAGCATAATCTTGTCAAAAAAAATACTGAGAGTATCGATTGGCATCACAACCAGTTCGTGGATCGATTTATTGTTAATCCGTACATAAGACGCCTCCTTCCTTAACCTCCCCCCCTTGCATTCATGACATACAGTCTTTCCCCTGTACCTGGAAAGCATAACCCTGTATTGAATTTTGTATTTTTTCTCTTCAAGGTGAACAAAGAATTCACGAATACCTTTAAAATATTTGTTACCCGTCCAAAGCAATTCCTGTTGAGCGGGAGAAAGTTTATAATAAGGAGTGTGAATCGGGAAATCAAATTTTTCTGCTGAGTAGATAAGTTTTTCAAGCCATTTACTCATTTTCTCACCTTTCCAGCAAACAATTGCCTCTTCATAAATGGAAAGACTTTTATTGGGAATAACAAGATCTTCATCGATTCCTATAATCTGGCCATAACCCTCACAAACAAGACAAGCTCCCACGGGATTATTAAAACTAAACATATGCTCGCTGGGTTCGTCGAATACAATACCATCTGCTTCAAAAGCATCAGAAAATTCAAAGTATTTCTTTTCTTCCGGTTTACGTATTCTGCAAATTCCTTTACCTATGCTGAGCGCTGTCCTGATTGAATCTCCGAATCTGCTTATTGAGTCTTCATCGCGGCTCACAAGTATCCTGTCAATTATAAGATTGTTCCCCGCGGTTTTGGTAACTAAGTCCTTATTTTGTAAAACCTCTTCAATCTGCATTATTTCGTCACTCATTTCAATACGGGTTATCCCCTGCCGGAGATAAAGTTCAAGTTGATATGCTATGGTAGTTCCATCACAACAATGAAAAGGCGCCAGGATATACAAGCGTGTATCTTCGTCAAATGAAAGGATATAATCAACCACATCAGTGACTGAATGTTTTTTTACTTCTTTTCCGGTAACGGGGGAATATGTCCTGCCAATCCTGGCAAACAGAAGTTTCAGATAATCATAAATTTCTGTTGATGTGCCCACAGTGGACCTCGGATTCCTTGTGTTTACTTTTTGCTCAATGGCTACAGCAGGAGGAATTCCATGTATATAATCAACATCAGGCTTATCTATTCTTCCAAGAAATTGTCGGGCATAGGCTGATAGACTCTCAACATACCTTCTCTGACCTTCTGCATACAATGTATCGAAAGCCAGAGATGACTTCCCTGAACCGGAGAGTCCTGTAATTACTACTAATTTGTCTCTTGGAATAACGACATCAATATTCTTCAGGTTATGAACCCGGGCTCCTTTGATTACTATCTCATTACGGTTTTTCAACTTCTCGTCTGGCATAAAAATTGTAGAGATTATTAAAGCTTTTAACAATATTTAACGAAATTCAAAGTTAATATTTTTTGAACATAACGTTTTTATTGCTAATTTCGCTTTCTTTCAGATTCTTAAGAGGTATATTTATTCATCATTAAGTATAAAAGGAGGACTGCCTATAGTTTAAAATCTACCTATTCATCCAAACAAGGAGGTAGTTGTGAAAGTAAGCAGAAAAACAGATTACGAACTGGTTCAGGAGTTCGTGAGCGGCAGTCAATCTGGAATTGAAATTCTAATCAGACGCCATAAAAACAGAGTCTTCACCTATATTATGCTCATGGTAAAGAATGAGCAATTGGCAGAAGATATATTCCAGGACACTTTTATTAAAGTTATCCATTCTCTGAAAGCAGGCAAATATAAGGATAACGACAGGTTTCTATCATGGGTAATCCGGATAGCTCATAACCTGGTAATCGATCATTTCAGAAAGGAAAAGCAGATGAATATGCTTTCCAATGATGATACTGTGATCGATTTATTTAATAACCGAAAGCTTGCAGAAAAAAATATTGAGGACCATATTATTTACGACCAGATTTGCTCAGATGTCCGCACTCTTATTGAGAGACTGCCCGAGGATCAGAAAGAAGTCATATTACTAAGACATTATGGTGATTTGAGCTTTAAGGAGATTGCCGATCTGACTGGGGTAAGCATTAATACTGCTTTGGGAAGAATGAGATATGCATTAATAAATCTCCGGAAGTTGATACAGAAACATGATGTCAACCTGATGCTCCCATAACAAAAAAATACGGGTCATTGCAATAATATTTTTTTGGTTGCGTTTAACATTTACTAACCGCCCTAAAAAATGTTTTGCCTATGATAAGAAATTCTACTTTGCTATTTTTCATGGATGGTTCTGAGGGAGAAAATGAGTTAATAAATATCGATGAAATGCTTGATCCATCCGGGAAATACAGCCTTGAGCTGGAAAATTCGTTAAAAAGCATCGACTTTTCTCCCCGCAAAGAAGTAATTGAAAAAATCCTGATGAATGCCTGAATGATTCGGGTTATTTTAAAAGGAAACCTTAAAACCTCATAGAATATGAATATTCTATGAGGTTTTTAACTTCGAATTGCCATCAGGTCTGCAATAATCTGACAGGATGCAACACCTGCAGTTTCGGTTCTAAGCCGGGCGGCTCCCAACATGACAGGAATAAATCCTTTATCAATTGCTGATTTAACTTCATTATCGGCAAAATCTCCTTCCGGACCGATTAATAAAGTGAATTCGGCGCTCACTGGTTCTATCTTAATCAATTCATGCCTTTCCCCACTCATGCAATGAGCAATCATTTTATTCCCTGTATTATGTAATTCTATAAATTCTTCAAATCGTGCAAGTTCATTTAGCACCGGATGATAAGCTTTTATTGATTGTTTCATTGCTGAGATCAATACCTTTTCCAAACGGTCATGCCTGAGAATTTTTCTTTCAGAGTGTTGGCAAAGAAGTGGAGTTATTTCATCAACTCCAATCTCAGTAGCCTTTTCCAGGAACCACTCAAATCGTTCAATATTTTTTGTGGGTGCAATCGCGATATGTAGTCTGAAGTTCCTCTTTTCAAATTCAAATTGCGATTTTTTTATCTCTATAATACAAGCCCGTTGATCAGCGACGGATATGATTCCTTCAAAGTATCCGCCCTTCCCGTCTACCAGAGAAACCACTTCATTTTGTTTTAACCTGAGAACTTTTATGCAATGATGACTTTCGGTTCCATCAAGAATTGCAGTATTTACCCGGATATTTTGAGTGTAAAATATATGCATTTGTCTGAAAGATTAAAAATGATGCTATTTACAAATTTATTTAAGAATTCGGAAATTAATTAAAAACGATTCTTTGACGAGATGAAATCACCATGTTTTCAAAACTCAATTACCATTAAAGATTAAACTATATCCAAATGATCTAACTATCATAAAAACAAATAGTAAAACATTTTATGTAATTTTCACGCGTACTAAAATAATAATAACTATGCCCCAAATTGGTCTTTTGTCTGATACACACGGCTTTTTTGATCCGGGATTAAGAGATTTTTTTTCAAACTGTGCTGAAGTCTGGCATGCAGGAGACATCGGGAATATGGCAATTGCCGATGAAATAGAAGCATTCAAACCTTTTAAAGCCGTTTATGGGAATATCGATGGTCATGAAATCCGTAATATATATCCCGAAAACCAAAGATTTAATTACGAAGGCATGGATGTATGGATTACTCATATTGGGGGATATCCGGGTAATTACGCTCCCAAAGTCAGAAATATGATCAGGTCTGATGCTCCGGGACTTTTTATTTCAGGACACTCTCATATTTTAAAAGTAATGCCGGATAAAAAGCTCGGATTACTTCATATCAATCCCGGTGCTGCGGGTAAATCAGGATTTCATCTGGTACGCACAGCAGTACGCTTTGTGATTGATGAAGGCAGAATAAGTGATTTAGAAGTAATCGAACTTGGATCCCGTTAGAACATTCATTTTATTCAGAATCACCCTTTGTTTCCTCTTCGGATTCCTTATATCGTCTCAAAAACAGCTCAATCCTTCTGTCAGGCGCCAGAGCATAAATATATCCGGTTGATCCGGGTTTTACTTTAAGTTTTCTATCCTTATCTTTTAAATTATACACAATGGAATTGAAAGTTTTATTTGAGGATGTAACCTGCATACTTCCCGGGGTATAACCAAAATAAT
Source organism: uncultured Chitinophaga sp. (assembly GCA_964349045.1). Lineage (GTDB taxonomy): Bacteria > Bacteroidota > Bacteroidia > Bacteroidales > JACJXF01. Next base: position 2,760 of record CAYGFI010000120.1, on the reverse strand, counting down.
AATAAGTATTGCGATCAATTACGAAGTAAATATCGAGCAGGTCACCCGATCCGCGATTCGATAATTCGATATAGGCTTCAACTTCCTTATTAATTGCTCTATCCCCGACTCTGATTACACCAACGGCGCCATGATATTTAAAGGATCGGGAATATTGATTCCATTTTAAACTGATATTTGAAAGTATCAGACTCTTTCTGAAATTATCCGGAACAACTTTGTAATTGCCATATAAACCAAGATCGGTTTCCATTGCTTCTGCATCCTTAAGACCAATAAAATCGCGTAACGCCTGACGGTAAAAGGAACCTGTAAAGTCAAAAGCCTTCAGGCTCGCGATGCTGTCCAACTCCTTTCCAAGTACCGCAAGCGCTTCAGCAGAGAAAAAGAAATCAATACCCATCAGCACGTTAGCTTCATAGGTGTTTTTCTCCATATTGTGCACAGCATTACCGGTTGTAACAATTTTCAATTGACCGAAATCAACATTGAAACTTATCTGACCTTCACTATATTCATAACATGAATCGGTATCGAGTCGGAGATAATTGCCGGGAATGGTTTTATAAGAAAGCTTTTCAATTTGTCCTATCTCATAGCTTTCGTTAAACTTATCATACCTCAGCATTCCTTGGCCATGGGTAAGATATTTATCGAAATAATCTTTTCTCCCTGACAAAAAGGTTGAATAAATATGAGTGGAATCGCGGGTAATCATGGTTCCGGCAAATATTTTTTGCAGGTTAATATCAATGGGTTCTGCCGGCACAGGAATAAGAATACTGTCAGGATCGATTTCTGCTTCAAATTTAAGCCAGCTTCTTCCCGGATTACATTGATGTATAAGTCGCGTTGCACCATCGAAAGTGAGATTTGGTCTTTTCGCTGAAAGACGAAATTCTCCCTGGTATTCAAAATTCGGACTTATCATAAATGAGTCGGTAAGGTTTATTATTCCCTTACCGATGGTCTGGATTGATGAATCAACTTCTATTTCATCAAAATGAATTTTCCATGCTTTTTTATTTTCATCTATATAATCATAATCGGCAGACGCTGTATAATCTTTTCGGGCTATAATATTTACATTACCATTATAAAGTGAATAAAAACGATTGGAATAATCTGCAAGTATTTCAGCTTTTGTTAGCCGGCGGATTTTTGCATTTTTTTCTACAGTTACCTTTCCATCTTTTGGAAAAATCCGTGCGTCGGCAACCTGAATATATGGAACAGACTGAGCGTTGAGTAAAAGATTCCTGTAATCGAATATAGTTTTTGCTGAAGCAAAGTTCAGGGAGTCCTGAGCAGGATGAACAGAAACAAACCTGGCTCCGGACAAGCTATCTTCATAAATCCCTGTACTTATTTTTTTAATTAATCCCAGCTCGATTTCCTTTTTCATCATATCCCAGTTAAAGAAGTCCAACTTGCTGATGTAGCGGTTTTCCTGAAATTCGACAAAAGTAAAATCTTCGTTAGAATGAATTTCTCCCTTCCTTGCATTAAAATCGATATTGAGGTTTACATTATCCGTATTCATAGATGGAATTTGTAATCCGGGACTAGCAAGACGAAAGTCAGCTGAATCAGATAAAATCCTTTCAGACTGATATTTAAACACATCCGAACCCATTGTGGCATCTACCAAATTCATTCTCCCGTTTCCGGAAAGTCCCGAAGGCTCAAGAAGTAAATTCCCGCTTAAGCGAACAGAATCATTAAACATATTAAAGTCCTTATCCATTTTATTTGCATAAAACTGATCCTTCTTAGTTATCCATGTAATTTTATTATTAGACGAATTAACCTTTGGATATTCGGTTGTTTTTATCTGCTTCCTGATAAGAAACTCCCTGCTGACCGTCATTAAAGAATCCGGATGGAACAGAAAATCATCAGAATAAGTTGTGGAGGTAAGATAATCGAGCTGGCCGGAGCCACGGAGTCCCTGGTTCGACAATTCAATATCATTAAAGAAAGTTCCTTTGCCATAGTAAACGGGTATACCTTCCGGAGGAATCTTGTAATAAAATCCCAGGGAATAATCATTACGCAGCGACAAAGATAATGTCTGTTCCAGTGGAGGTAATATTCCGGCAGACTCAAATTTGCCTTCAAGTTGCACTCCAGCCCGGGAGAAGTTATCCAGACTATCGATTTCAAAAGGATAAACCGCAAAATAAAAATCCTTTTTACCATAAACACCCTTTTGAATTGCCGGTTCATCAAAATATACATATGAATTTTCACGGCTATTGAAAACAGGATATTGGGGGAAATTGTTTAATCCGGATTTATTAGAAGGATCATCTATAAGTAACTCACCAGTAACCTGCTCAATAAGATTGCTGACGCCTTTAATAATAGACTGCCCATAATTATCATACTCCTCAGTTTTTACCTTCAGGCTAAGAGAATCAATATTCTGAAGATTAAGTTTAAAACTATCATATTCAAAAAAGAAATTGCTTCCAAAGTAAGTAAACAAACCGGCCTGAATAGTTCCATTAAACTGAAAATTCCTGTTGCGTTTCATGATAATTTGATTTTTATCAGGAAAAAGAACCACGCTCTGCGAATCGCTTAGAAAAATCTGATCGATTCCATTAATATGCAGATCATAATTTTTAAGGTTCAGGCTGGCATTTTCCAAAGGAGCCAATGTTTTAGATGTAAAATAAATTACGTCATAGTCGGTTTTCCCGATACTGGCATCCAGAAAATAGTTTAATTTATCTGTAAGCATGACCATATCGG
>CAYGFI010000119.1:0-14984 GCA_964349045.1 uncultured Chitinophaga sp. | reverse complement strand
AATCTATCAATGGATTTGATTTTGGGCATAAAAAAAGAGACGTATGCCCGCAATTAATGTATCGTTCGTGGGTTGAACAGGAAAATCCGGATGAGCATACGAAACAAATGATACAACGCTATATGTATCATCCAGAATATCAACTATTCGATTTAGATAATGATCCGCATGAAATGAATAATCTTGCTGAAAATTCTGAGTATGATACAAAGGTTGAGGAATTGAAATCAGCGATAAAAGATTGGATGAAGCAGCAAGGTGATGACGGACATTTGATTAGAAATTTTTATGTAGCCAAAAATGGTTCAGATACAAACACAGGAACAAAAGAGAAGCCTTTTTTGACCATACAAGCAGCAGCAAATATTGCTCAACCCGGAAATACCATCATTGTTCAGGAGGGTGTTTACAGGGAAAGAGTCAACCCTCTGTTTGGTGGATTTTCCGACGAGCGACGCATTGTATATCAGGCAGCACCCGGTGAAAACGTGGTCATCAAAGGCTCTGAATTGATAAAGAATTGGAAAAGGCTTGAGGGTGATCTCTGGGAGGTGACCCTTCCAAACTCTTTTTTCGGGGAGTTCAATCCCTACAGCGACAGCATCTATGGACACTGGTTTGAATCAAAAGACCGCACCCACCACACCGGCGCAGTCTACCTGAATGGAGATTGGCTTGACGAGGCGGCTTCCATGGAAGAGATGAGAGCATCAGCAGGAGATAATCCTCTCTGGTTTGGCCGGGTGGATGATCATAATACCACTATTCTGGCTCAGTTTCCTGGAGTCAATCCCAATGATGAAGAAGTGGAGATCAATGTGCGTCAGACTGTATTTTTCCCTGAAAAACAAGGCTTGAATTACATTACCGTTCGCGGATTTACAATGAGTCAGGCAGCCACACCGTGGGCTCCGCCCACCACGGAGCAGATTGGACTCATAGGCCCGCATTGGAGCAAAGGGTGGATTATTGAAAACAATACCATCAGCTACTCCATGTGCTCGGGGATATGCCTGGGTCTGGGTGAGGTAGGATTGAGTGTGGTTGGAACTGGCATAGGATATACCAAGCTTGCAAATTTTGTAGTTGACAATGGATTATGGACCAGGGATAGGATAGGGAGTCACGTAGTGCGTAACAACCGGATATCTCACTGCGAACAGGCAGGAATTGTTGGAAGCTTTGGTGGGGCCTTCAGCCTGATCGAAGGAAATGAAATTTCTGACATTCATGTCAGGGAGCGATTTACCGGCATGGAAATGTGCGGAATCAAGCTTCATGCCGCCATTGATGTGGTCATCAGGAATAACTGTGTCTACAATACCGGCTACAGAGCTCGCGGGATCTGGCTGGACTGGATGGGCCAGGGGGCAATTATCGAAGATAACCTTGTATTTGAAACCGGAGCACCAGCACTTTACCTTGAGGTAAACCACGGACCCATCCTGGTGGCGAACAACATTTTTATGTCAGAGACTTCCCTGAGCAACCGGTCGAGAGGTACCGCCTATGTGCACAACCTTTTCGCCGGACAGTGCGAAATAGGGAACACCACGAGGATCACGCCTTTTATGAAGCCCCACTCTACAACAATTGCAGGAATGCATGAGAATTATAACGGTGATGACCGCTTCTATAACAATATTTTCGCAGCTCCGTCAAAAGATGGACAGTCCGTCCTTAATGAAGAAGAAACGCGTACAAGAAAGCCCGGAAGACTGGCTAAATATGACGATGAAACCATGCCCCTGTTAATGAACGGAAATTTGTACCTCAATGGAGCACGTCCTCATGAGAAAGATCTGCATCCCGGAATTATTCAACAGAAAACAGCAAATCCGGAGCTTATCCGCAAAAAGGATGGATTTTACCTGGAATGGACTCCCGAAGTATCCTGGGAAAATGGAATGAAGCGGGAACTTATAACAACTGAAAAGCTCGGCCGGGCCATCGTACCCGATATGGCATATGAAAATGCTGATGGATCGCCCGTAACAATCGATACTGACTACTTTGGCCATTCCCGTAAAAAATCCAATCCATTTCCCGGACCCTTTACTGAATTGAAAGAAGGCAATCAGCTAATTAAAGTATGGCCAAAATAAGATAACATAAATAATATGCTTAACGACAGACTCAAATTATTTATACAGGTACTGGCAATTTCCTCCCCCGCAGCCTTACAGGAATCAGTAATCGCCCAGAGGACCAATAACGAGGGGAGAACTCCAAATGTGGTGCTCATACTCACTGACGACCTGGGTTACGGTGACGTCTCCTGCCTGAACCCGGATTCAAAAATCAAGACTCCCCGTCTTGACGAACTGGCCAGCGAAGGAATCCTGTTCACTGATGCACACTCACCAAGTACAGTTTGCAGCTCCACCCGCTACGCACTTCTTACCGGGCGTTATGCCTGGCGAGGTGTCTTAAAAGCAGGAGTACTGAAACCCTGGGATGATCCTGCTATTGAACAGGGCCGTTTGACTCTTGCCCAAATGCTGAAGGAAAAAGGATACCATACAGCCTGTATTGGCAAGTGGCACCTCGGCTTTGACTGGCCCTGGAAAGATGGTATTAAACCACCACGTGACAGCATCCTCAACAAGGGAACAAGTATAGCAAGAGTTGATATGTTCGATTTCACCCAGGCCATCCATGGAGGACCTCTTGCTGCTGGGTTTGATTATTATTTCGGCGATGATGTTCCAAATTTTCCGCCCTTTGCTTTTATTGAAAATGAACATTTTACATGTACACCCGTAGATGTAAACCCAAGTGATTTCATAGCAATCGGGGAGCGCGGGTATATTCATGGTACAGGTCCGGGCCAGAAAGGTTGGGAACTCGACCGGGTCATGCCAACCATCACTTCCAGGGCAGTAGAGTATATCCATCGGCAAAAGAATTCAAAGACTCCCTTTTTTCTATATTTTGCTACTACGTCACCTCATACACCTGTAGTTCCATCGGAAGATTTTCAGGGCAAAAGCAGTGCAGGCTATTATGGCGATTATGTTCAGCAAACAGATGATGCGATCGGACGCGTTGTGGAAGCACTAAAAAGAAGCGGCCAGTTTGATAATACACTGATAATCGTTTCCAGTGACAATGGTCCTGAAGGTTTCACCTATGATCTGATCAATAATTACTCCCATTACAGTATGGGGAATATGCGGGGATTGAAAAGGGATACCTGGGAAGGTGGTCACCGCGTACCTTTGGTTATCTCCTGGCCAGATGGTAATATTGATTCAAAACAATGCAATGCACTGATTTCACTTACCGACATATTCGCTACGCTGGCTGCAATAACAAACTATAAACTACCTCAGAACAGTGCTGAGGACAGCTTTAATATGCTATCACTATTACAAGGAGGTAAAAGTGCCCGGGAAAGTATGATTTACCACAATGGAAATGGACACCTTGCCCTGAGGGAAGAAAATTGGGTATATATCAGGAAAAGTGGAGCCGGCAGACCCGAACCGGAATGGTTTCGACAGGAACATGGAGTAATACCGGATGATGCACCAAACGAGCTTTTTAATCTTGAGAATGATCCTGGCGAAACGGTAAATCTTTACAGGCAATTTCCTGAAATAGCTGCCCGAATGGAAAGCAGATTGCAAAAGATGATAGAGGCCGGAGGATCAAAAAATCTAGAATTATGAAAATGAATAGAATTATTTATCTCTCAGCATTATCTCAAATCTTATGGAGTTGTGAAAGCAGAAGTGCAACAGAACGCCCCAATATACTTTGGATAGTTACCGAAGATATTGGTCTGGACATGGCCTGTTATGGAACAAAAGGAGTGTATACTCCCAACCTTGACCAACTGGCAAAAGAAGGAGCTCTTTTTACCAATGCTTTTACCACAGCCCCTATTTGCAGTCCCAGCCGATCCAGTTTTATGACCAGTCTCTACCCAACCCAGGTATATTCTCACAATATGCGCATACACCCGCCTTTTAAGAAACAAGCTCTACCAGGCGGTGTGCATATTTTCACAAAATACATGGAAGAAGCCGGCTATGCCACCGGACTATGTGGTCACCCAAAGACAGACTGGGGATTTGAAACACCCCAGGAACCTGTTTATGGAACAAGTGATTGGGAGGAGCTGACAAAACAAGAGCCCTTTTTCTGTCAATACCAGTTTTATGCTACTCATCGCCCTTTCCTGGCATGCAAGGAACATCCTGTGAAAGCCGAAGACATAGAACTTAATCCCTATACAGCCGATTTACCTGAAGCACGCGAGGAAGAACGTCAATATTTGGAATACCTTAATCTTTTGGATATGCAGGTAGGAGAATTACTGCAAGACCTTAAAGATAAAGGCTTGTATGAAAACACCATTATTGTGTTCTGTGGCGACAATGGTCCCGCGGTAATCAGGGGAAAAGGTTTTTTGTATGACAGGGGAATTGCTATGCCTTTAATAGTACGTGTCCCTAAAAAGTTTAAACCTCAGTTTAAGCAGGGAGCAGTGATAGAGGAGTTGGTGTCTGCAATGGATTTTGCCCCCACCTTTATTAATTATGCAGGAGGTGAAATTCCTGATTATATACAGGGACGTATATTTTTAGGTAAAAATAAACAGGCAGAACCCGAATATCTGTTTGCGCTTCGTGACAGGCATGATAGTATGATTGACAGAAGCAGGAGTGTGCGCTCCAGACAGTATAAATACATCAGGAACTTTATGCCTGAAAATGTCTATTGGGATATGTCCTTAAAAAACATTGAGGCTGCTAAAGTCATGAAGAAGCTATTTGAAAAAGGAGAACTACCTCCACTACAGGCAGCATTCTTCAAAGAAAAACCCAAAGAGGAATTGTATGACATTGTAAACGACCCCTATGAAATGAATAATCTGGCAGAGATTCCAAAATATAAAGAAACTTTAAATCAAATGCAGGCTGTATTAGATAAATGGATTATTGTAACCAATGATGAAGGACGTTTACAGGAAGACCCCAAAGATGTTGAAGAAATGGGTAGATTGTGGGAGGAGTTTGTAAAAAAGAGAAATGAACGAAACCGACAGGAGAAGCAAGAAGATTAAATATTTTAGTTTTTAAGATTTAAAAAAACTCTGTCAAATGAAACCACGTGAAAATATTCTGAGAATGCTTTGATCTTCATCCGAGAAAAGGGTAAATACTTCGAGATTGTCTTCAGAATTTAGATTGGAATCAACGATAGTTTCCTGCCGTGTTATTGCATCGAAGAAGTAACTAGCCTTTGGCATTTTTGCGCTTGCGGGAACTGACCTATCCCCTTCGGGATGAATTACCAGATCACCATTGGAATCTATTGATGTATTGAAGTTCTCAGGAACCAAAATTTACTGTCCCCATAACGTTTCAAAAGGTTTCTAATTCTCCTGAGGAATCCCAAACATGTTGTTCTTGCCCCACAAACCAATAACATCAACTCCCATTGCATCCAACAAATCAGGCTCTACCTCTCCCAGCATTTGATATGGTTCAATTACTTTTACCGGGTGTTTTTCAAGTCCGAAATATTCACGCAACTTTTCAATTGTCAGGATATGTATGCCCGTCACAGCATTTGAACCAAAATCTAGGTGTAATTTTTTTTCAACCATATCCGCTACACCGTCTGAACTATGTATGTGAATAAATGATTTTGACCAATAGTCGCCCCACCAATCCCTATTACTACTCAACAGCTTTTCAAAGTTCTTTGATTGAGCTTCATCCATTTGTTTTAGGGCAAGCCCCGCTACATCTTCTTCTGGATCATAACTTGAGGCACTTGACATTAGTATTAAGCTTTTACCTTTCCCTGGTTCTGCCATTTAACGCACCGTGGATTCGTTATAATACCTTGCTTTGCTGTTTCGCCCCACAACACCTATCGCTACTGCAGATGAGCTGTAAAAATCACCTTCCTCGAATCTCTGCACAAGTATTATCCGTCCATCACGAATTTCTAACTGTGATGTGGCCGAATGAGCACCTGTTTGTATTACAACCCATGGCAAAGACATCTACTCTGTTTATTTGAAAATGCATTGCAGTGGGCGTAGTCCAAACCAGACTACCGGTGGTGCCATTACCAATTGGCATACCTTCTTCGGTTCGAGTAACCGGCACATCGTAAGAAAGGTCAGCTTTCGAAACCAAGCTTTCATAGTCTACATTCATCAGACTGTTAATGTTCACCTGGGCATAAATGCTTTGAGAAGCTATAAAAGCCGACATAGCAATGAGTAAAATTGATTTTTTCATTTATTAAAAGTTTCACTTGAATATCTAATTTGAAAAATTATACCGAATATAGTTCGTTCAGAGTGAAAGAACTATTCAATTCAGGTCAAATTAGTACAACCCCGGTCATAAATACTTAGTATGCCTTGCCGTTTCGGGAAATATCCCTGTTTTTTTGTGAATCTTTCTTTGTGTAACGACTTAAAGATAAACAATTAACATCGCTTTTATTTGTTTTTAATTTACATTATTAAGTTTTACATTTTTAATTCCGCGGCCATACTTTAACTGATATCTTATCGTCATTCTTGATCTCAATGGGACCTGGTGCAGGAGTGTTTTTATTCCTCTTCTCCCCGAAATAGTCGGTGTCAAAGCGAATGGGAGATCCATCAGGGTTTTCGTAAGCCTGATCGGGAACAATCGCCCGACCGAGGATATCTGTGCATACCACTGTCCGTTTTTGATTTGTGGTCCAGGAAGGATCTACAGACATTGCGAGCCACCAGCCATCCTGCTTCTCCTCCAATTCTACCTGGGGATTGAAGCCTTCGTCAATAAGTACTTCTCTATCAAATATGCTTGGTTTGGATCCAGCCAGAAACACATTTCCCGCAGCCTGTATATGTAAGTCTTTTGTGCTGTATATTGACAAGCCTTGATATCCAATAAACAGGTTGTTGTAATAACGTTCATCTCCATGGGTAAAGTTGGATAGCTTCATGTCCCCGATTGTATGCGGCTTGAAATAAGGAGTAAATCTTTCTTCAGAACGGAGCCTGATATCCCCGGCTATAAGATTATGAACATAGGCTCCACCCTCCGACGATTCCCAAAGTGAAAACTTCGAAAGAAGTACATTGTTGTCCACCAGGAAGGGTCCATGATTTACTTCTACAAATATATCCCGAAGGTTGTCATGAAAAAGGTTGCCAGTCACACGTGTCCCCTGGGCCATCCAATCTAACCAGAGGGCACCATAGCCTCCGCAGCGGTAGAAATGGTTGTTCCTGATCAGCACGTCATTTGAAGCGAGTAGTTTCAATCCTGCCACATCCGGACCCGCAATCCACTGATTCATACCTATGTCGGAGATGGTATTCCCTTCAATCGTGCTGAAGATTCCACCCAGGCTGCCGTGAATTCCGTTCTTTTCACAAAAAGAGATATGGTTGTTTCTGACAATATGGCTACCGATGTTTTCTTTGGACCACCCCTTCTGAAAAGCTACCCGAATATAATCAACATATCCTGTAGCAGTTGCCGGGGGCATGTCTTCAATTTCGAAGCAACCAAGTGTGATCCCGGAATTCATAGAGTAGCTGATTACATTATTCTCAATTACCCAGCCCTTGCTCCAGTGCGTCCCGATAAGGCCAATCTGGTCAGACATTGCACCGGACCAGGGTGTTGCTGCATGACACATCGTAAAACCGCGGACTGTAATATAATTCCTTCCGGGCTGGTCAGGGTAAAACACGCTCTGACGCACATTGATTTCCACCATTTCCTTATTAGGATCAAAGTTTCCGAACCTCGCCCAGATGGTTGTATTTTTATTGTCCACTTCAGCAAACCAGTACGACTTGTCTTCATCATTTTTAGGAAGCTCTTTGAATACCAGGCAAACTTTCTTAATGCCCGAAGTGGGATCGATCGGGGCCTGTATGGTACGCCACAAAAGCCCGTCCAATTTTGGAGGAACGGCACATGTGGCCATTACTTTGCCCTGTGGAGAATCGAAACGGATTTCGATGATACCGCCATGATTTCGCGATGCAATCCGAAACTCAATGTGTTCACTGCTCTTTCCGAAGTCGATATCATAAGTCGCCCAATCACCATCACTGATGGAGCCAATATACGCGCCTTCCTCTTTTGATGTTGCCTCTAGGATGCCCTGACTGCTTAACATATCTGAAGCTGAAACACGTTTTGTCTCGTAACCTGTTGTTTGCAGCCATGCGACATTGAACAGTGAGTCAGGACTTCTTAATCCCGCTTTAACGGGTGCTTCAGGCAACCAGTGCCCGTTCAGGTAAACCGCGCCGGTATGTCGGTTGAAGCCATCCGCCGGAGTATTGTACCACTCCCCTCCAATTGTATCTTTATAGGGATTATAATAGCCGAATATTTGATTGGACAATATGACCTTCCACATGCCATCTTGAACTTTCTTCCATGTTTTGATAACCTCTGAACCCTTAATCACAACCTTCTCGCCAGGAGCCGCCTGGTAGACTATGCGCATGTCTTCGGAAGTGCCACCACGTGGCGGGTTAACGCGTTCACGATAGACACCCTCGTGTACCGTGACAGTGTCACCTGCCAGGGCAATTGCCACTGCAGCCGAGATAGTCTTAAATGGTTTTGATTTTGAGCCGTTATTTGAATCATTGCCGTCTGGTGAGACATGGTACTCTGCTGCGTAGAGGGACCAGGCCATCAGAAAGATACTAATCGTTGTTATTTTTACTTTTTTCATAATATAAAGTACTTATATCTTCTGTTCCTTAATAATAAATCCATTCTTCTTTTAGGGATCTTGATGAGAACACTACACTCATTGTTGGCTTTTAGAAATACTTGTTAACTAACTCATTAACTCGCCGGGTAAGGATTTCACGCGGACGGTTAACGGCATCGTATTTGCCCTTATTGAGTGCAATTGCAGGAGCTATATATGCTGCAATAATCAGTCCTTCAGTACCATCCATTTCCTTGCGTAATTCCCGGTAATAATCCTCCATACGATCTTCAGAAGGTATGAAATCGCATGCCATATATGTAATCCCCTTATCACGTAAAGCTCTTCGGATCTTTCCAGCCGATTCCATATTGTCAAGTGTAAAGTTGTTAATTGCAGTTACGCCCCTGGTATTGCAATAGTTTTCAATATTCTGAGTCGAATTTCCGCAATAGTGGATGCACCCCCCACCGAATGCAGCAAGGAGTTTCTCGTTGTATGGCCGGACGAACTCATTATAAAGTGCATCGTCCATGATAACAGAATCATCGTCTGACATCCACACACCCCCAAAACCGGAAGGTAGTTTCACACTAAGTGGATAGCTGGATCCATCCAGTGGTTGACCTGTTCGTTCCTTCTGAAATCTGACCCATTCTATCAATGCATTTGTAACCATGGTCATCAATTTATGAACACTAACAGGTTCTTCATACATCCAGTAGCATAATTTATCATAGCCTGCGACCTGAAAAGCTGTTGATAGAGGTCCCTGACAATCCGTGAAGACAACAGGCAGGTCCGTTTTTTCCATGAAATGGTCGATCATCCTGGTAACAATTTTCATTGCACCAGATTCTCCCGGTATAGGTATTTTTAGTGAATCGATCTCCTCCGGATGTTGCATGCTGGAGATATCCACAGCCGGATCTGCCTTGGGATTGCATATGATATCAATACCAAATGCCGATGCCAGCACGCCGGTGCCATACCATGGATGAAGGAAGGGAATGTAGGCATCCTCCGGGACGTTTGTAAAATGACTTTCTATCTTGTCCATCTGGTACTGCAAAATCGATTCCGGTTTGGTGTAAAAATCATCAGGGATTATATCCGGATCATCGCCGAAGGTCCAGTAATTTGCATCTACGATAACTATCGGTGATTTTTTATTTGTAAATCTGAAGGTGGTTGCTAATTCTTCCTCTGAGCGATTAATCCGCTTCTGCCATTTATTTAAAACATTTTCCATTTTAATTTCTTTGAATTATATTTTATTAAGGTTTTATAACGGATATATCTCTCATTCTGAAGGGCTTGTGGTGCGATTCAATTTCTTCTGCCAAAGCTCTTTCATTTGTTCCAGTGTCTTACCTTTTGTTTCGGGTAAATATTTTAAACAAAATACAAATCCTGCAAGATTGAGAATCCCAAAAGTTAGAAAATTAAAAACTGGGCCTATCTCTAACAGAAAAGGTGAAATAAGCACCACAATGAAAGTCGCAACCCACAGCGATGCAGATGTAAGAGCGATTGCCCTGGTTCTGATTTCTGCAGGATACATTTCAGCAATCAACACCCATACCACGGGTCCCAACGTAAATCCAAAAGTCCCGATGTAAATCATTACAAGGATTAATATATAAATTCCTGACTGGTTTTCGGCTGAAAATGCCAGAGCGAGCAAGATTAGCGTTACTGCCATTATGCCGGTTCCCAGCAGCATAAGAATTTTCCGCCCTGTTTTCTCTATAATGACTATGGCAATAAAAGTGGAAAAGAAAAAAACCAGCAAGACAAAAACTGCATTCAGCAGGCCATCTTTCAGCTGAATACCTGCAAGCATAAATATTTTTTGCATGTAGGGTGTAACGTTGTTTATTCCACAGAACTGCTGCAGGAAGGCGATACCGAACCCGATTAATATTATAGGCAGAAATGCTTTCCCGAACAGTGTCTTCAAGGCAACACGGGAATTGGCATGATTAACTGAATCCCTTACTTCCCGGACTTCCTTACCTGTACGTTCCTTGTCACCATTATTTATTTTAAGAAAAATCTTACCCGCTTCATCCTCTTTTGAAGAATGGATAATGAGCCATCGGGGACTTTCAGGGATAAAAAATAACAAGACAAAGTAGACAACTGAAGGCACAACTGCCGATAAAATCATGTATCGCCAGTTATTACTGGATGGATCATTTTCACCAAAATAAAAACTGCTTAAACTGGCTAGTAAAATTCCCAGAATAATGGTTAGCTGGTAGATGGATACCAATCTTCCTCGCACCCTGGCCGGGGCTACTTCAGCAACATACATGGGTGCCAGAACAGAAGCAGCACCAACGCATACCCCCTGGGCAAACCTCCAGAATGCCAATAAAGCTGCCCCCGGAGCGTACGCGGCTCCCACAGAAGTGATTATAAATAGCGCGGCAACCAATATCATAATCCTTCTACCACCATACTTTGTTGCCAACCTCCCGATAAACAAGGCGCCAACCATACATCCCAATTCAAAAATTGCTACTACAAATCCCAGTTCAAAACTTGTAAGCTTGAACTGATGCTCGATGTAGGGTACCACTCCTGTGATAATACCCAGATCAAAACCAAACATTAATCCACCCAGTGAGGCAACCAGACAAATAAGATATACATAGAATACATTATAGTCGGCAGTATTTGAGGGTTTTGTAATTCTCATCTTATAATATTATATATTATTAAAATCTAATTCATGCAGTTCTTATATTTTCTTTACCTGGGCCATATTTTAATCAATTGTTTACCTTCTTTCAGTTCCGAGAAAGGTCCGGGGAGCGGATTAGACATATTACGTGCCCTGCCAAAATAATCGACATCGATTTTTATGGGGGTTCCATCGAAAAACTCATATTTCATGTCAGGAACTTTTGCCTTGCCTAGCATTTCAGTAGAGACCAACATATGTTTCCTGGTTTCGGTCCATTCAGGATTGAATGACCATTCTATATATTCTCCATCCTCCTTACGAATGATATTTACATCTTCGAATTGACCCTTAAGTACATCTGATCGAGTATCATTCTCAATCGGTACAGCACCATTCAAATACAGATTACCCTCCATTACGACCGGCATTGTTTCATCGTCGTACCTTGCAATTGGACGATCTACAGGTATTTTTTCCGGCTTTAAAATAGTATCCGTGATACCCCCGGATGCTAAGAAAATATTGTTATAGTACCTATCGTCACCGTTATAGTTATCATGCATTCCCGCTATGCTTGTTGAGTGAGCTTCCAGGTAAGGGGTTTTACGAGTAGTGTTTCCTAATACACATTGACCAATGAAAAGGTTATGAGCATAAGCCGATCCACGTGAACGGTTGCTAAATGCGAGAGGCGACACAACAATATTGTTTGCAACCAGAATTGGCCCATGGTTCACTTCCAGATAAAGACCAGCTTGCTGAGCGCCCTGAGTATCAAATATGATATTAGCCTGGATGATTGATCCCTGGCCCATCCAATCAAGCCATATTCCACGTCCCCGGAAATTGTAAATAAGATTATCCCGGATATTCGAGTCCACTCCACCTAATAGCTTAATTGCACCAATATCAGGACCATTTACCCACCCATTCTTTGCAATTGTATGAATCTCATTGCCTTCAATCGTACTGAAGCTTCCACCCAGGCTGCCATGGATTCCGTTTTTTTCGCAATGCGAGATAAGGTTATTTCGGACAATATGACTTCCGATATTTTCTTTAGTCCATCCATTTTTAATTGCTTCACTTGTAAACTTGGTGTAGCCGACCGCATTGGATGAGGGTATTTTAACACCATACTGGCTTAGGTCACAGAGTCCCAGAGTGATGCCAGCATTCATGGAATGGCTGATCACATTGTTCTCTATGATCCACCCTTTAGACCAGTGTGTTCCCAGCAGAGCGACCTGCTCAGACATGGCACCTGCCCATGGAGCAGCAGCCTGACGCATAATGAAGCCGCAAACAGTGATAAAATTTCGCCCTGGTTGATCAGGATAGAAGATGCTTTGACGTACGTTTATCTCCACTTGCTCCTTGTTGGGATCAACTCCTTTGAATTGTGCCCAGATAATTGTACTATGAGCATTTACCTCAGCAAACCAGAAAAGATCCTCTCCTGCAGCTTGTAACACTGTGTCCAGGTCAAATGCTTCTGATAGCCATTCTTCATTCAGATATACGGCACCAGTGTGACGATTATATCCGTCCAATGGAGTAGCGTACCATTCTCCATGAATAATGTCATTGAAAGGATTGAAATCCCTGAAAAATTCATTAGGAATTACCACCTTCCAGGTATCCTTCTCTATATATTCCCAATTCTTAATCAGCTCGGAGCCCTTTATCACAACTTCCTCCCCTTTTGCTGCCTGATAAGTAATTCTTTCAGCATCGGAATTCCCTCCTCTTATGGGATTCACCCTCTCCCGGTAAATGCCTTTGTGAACGGTAATAATATCACCGGGTTGCGCTATATTAGCAGCTGTCTGTATGGTCAGGAAAGGCTTTGCTTTCGATCCAATGTTTTGGTCGGAGCCATTCTTTGATACATAATATTCCGTAGATTTTTGCCCATTTTTACTCTGATTCTGACCGGTATGATTGCATGAAACAATAAGCATAATTAGAATTGCATACTTAATAAGATGGAAAGTTTTCATTTTGATTCTGTTTTTATTAATGTTGTTTTTAAAGATATGCATTTGGTCACACTCTGCTATAGATATAAATCAACAGCCCTGCATTTTACCACTTATTATCACATCCCATTTTTATCATGTTATAAAATAGCATATCATTTGTCGTTCTTTTTTTAAAAGTATTCGCTATAAGGAATAATTACCTCCAGCTTCTTCCATTGCTATTTTACACCATTCTGATGCATTTTTTGGATTTTTTCCCAATGTATGGTTGTCTTTCATAATAATTTCCACATGGCAATCCCTGCTTATTTTTATAAATTCTCTCAAGTCTTTTCGGATTGCAGTCCAATCAGGATCTGAAGTTGCTAAAGGGGTAGGGGATGGTTTCCTTGAATATACAAAATCCCTGCCCAGATACTCAGCCATAACCCGGGTATCGGCCCAAGGTGAGACCGAAACTCTTCTCAACCCTTTGATTTTCCTAAGGTAATTCCATCGCAGATCAAGGGGTTCACAACAACCATAACAACTCAGTCCAAACCTTTCCATGATAGGCACCTGGTAGGGCAGAACAAATTCACTGAACATTTCAGGAGATACACCTACTGTTTCCTGACTCTCACAGAAACCCCACATAACGGAAGTCCTGACTTTCTCTGAACCATTCCTTTCCACTGGAAGCTGCGAAGTCCATCCAAAACCACCTGATCCGACATAGGTCCCGCCCGTATTCAGTGCCAGAAGGCCGCTTTTCTCAAGGAAATCGAGTTTAAGTATAAGCGCATTTTTCAGGAATTCCATCATTTGGTGTACCTCTTTGGGAAATAAGATCATATCCAGCATCAGGTTCTCCATTCCCCTGAGTTTAATGAAATCCCAGGTCAGTCCAAGTGTCCACCACCAGATTCCTCTAAGCCGAACTTCAAGGATCCCATCAAATAATTCCCTGGCAAGGTTTAAGACTTTTTCTGTATTCTTGTAATCAACAATTATCTCAGGATAGTGCAACTGGCTGAACTGTTCTTTATAGTCAGTAATAGGATGTTCGTATTTAAAGGCTCCGCCAACTCCGCCACTGTGGACTATTTCTTTTAATCCATAACCCGTATCAGTATAGTGGTAAGGAACGTTGAAAAATGGTTCAATTACTTTATCGTCGCGAAAACTATTAGCCCAGTGAACCTCCTTTCTGAGATGCATCTCCCAAACTCTGAGGAGAGGAGATTGGCATTTAATCTGATCCTGATTAATGATTTCATTCCAGCCGTTTTCAGGATCGCAAAAAATTAAGGGTCGTGTCCCGTGTAAATCGTTATGTTTTTTCCAGAGATATGCTTTTCGAGCTTCCACATCTCTGGCTGACAGGTCAGCTACTTCATTTGCAAGGCTTCTCAAAATTAATTTTTCTTTTTCCGAAATAAATGTTGGAATATCGAATCCTATCGTGGTACTCATTCCAGCGGCAGTTTGTTCAGTTGAAGGGCACCTGCTCATTTTGTGAGAATAAAAAATGATAATTTTTTGCAAGATAGAGATATAAACTTTTAAAAGATTTCATAATTTTATAGTGTAAGAATTTATACAATTATATG
>CAYGFI010000118.1:0-15092 GCA_964349045.1 uncultured Chitinophaga sp. | reverse complement strand
GGGGTAGTAATGGGCAAAGGAGTAAATACTTATTTACATGATTACCTGAAAAAATATTTCGGGTTTGATAATTTTAAAGATACTCAGGAGCAAATTATCCTGAATGTCATGGAAGGGAATGACACTTTCGTTCTCATGCCCACAGGTGGTGGAAAGTCGCTATGTTATCAGCTTCCGGCATTAATAATGGAAGGTACGGCCATTATTATTTCTCCATTGATCGCTCTTATGAAAAATCAGGTTGATTCAATGCGCAGTTTCAGTACCAATGATGGAGTAGCTCATTTTCTCAATTCCTCTTTAACAAAAATTCAGATTACAAAAGTTAAAGAGGATGTTACCAACGGGCTTACCAAATTGCTTTATGTTGCGCCTGAATCTCTCACAAAGGAAGAAAATATCGATTTTCTGAAGGGAGTGAAGATTTCTTTTTATGCAGTAGATGAAGCGCATTGTATCTCGGAATGGGGTCACGATTTCAGGCCTGAATACCGCCGAATACGTCCTATAATCAATAAAATAGGTACAGCTCCTATCATCGCTCTCACTGCAACAGCCACCCCAAAAGTGCAACACGATATCCAAAAGAATCTGGAAATGCTTGATGCCGATGTTTTTAAATCATCATTCCGCCGGCATAACCTTTATTATGAAGTACGTCCAAAAATTAATGCCACAAAAGAAATTATCAAGTTTATACTTAACAATAAAGGAAAATCAGGAATTATCTATTGCCTCAGCCGGAAGAAAGTAGAAGAATTATCAGAAGCCTTAAAAGTTAACGGGATTAAGTCGTTACCCTATCACGCCGGTATGGATGCATCCACACGTACTCAGAACCAGGATAAATTTCTCATGGAAGAGGTGGATGTTATTGTCGCTACCATTGCTTTTGGAATGGGAATTGATAAACCCGATGTTCGTTTCGTTATTCATTATGATATGCCCAAAAGTCTTGAGGGATATTATCAGGAAACGGGACGGGCCGGTCGTGACGGTGGTGAAGGAAAATGTATCGCTTTCTACCGGTATAAAGATATCCAGAAACTGGAGAAATTCATGCAGGGAAAACCTGTAGCCGAACAGGAAATCGGAAGGCAACTTCTTCTGGAAACAGTTGCATATGCAGAGTCTGCCGTTTGCCGTCCTAAAGTACTTCTTAATTATTTCGGAGAGGTGATGGAGGAAAATTGCGACAATTGCGACAATTGTATCCACCCCAAGGAAGAATTTGAAGGAAAAGACTATGTGGTTAACGTACTCGATGTTATTCTCGAGGTAAAAGAAAAGTTTAAGGTGGATCATGTTGCTGATGTGCTTGCCGGAAAAGCAACATCAGGAGTCAAAGCATATAGCCATCATAAGCTCGAAATATTTGGAATCGGTGAAGATAAAGATATCCGATTCTGGAATGGGGTCATCCGTCAGGCGCTTATTGCCCGGTTTGTTCTGAAAGATATTGAAAATTATGGTCTGCTTTATCTGAGTGAGCTAGGACATGAATATCTGAAAGATCCTCAGTCATTTATGCTCACTCAGGATCATGATTACGAAGAAAGTTCGGAACCGGAACCCGGTGCAGGTGGGGGTGCAGGGGGTGGGGGTGTTGACACAGAGCTTTTTAATATTCTGAAAGACCTGAGGAAAAAAATTGCCAAGGATTCCAAACTTCCACCCTTTGTGATTTTCCAGGATCCTTCACTTGAGGATATGTCCATTCAATACCCGATCACCTTGGAGGAACTACAGAACTGCGTCGGTGTGGGCGCAGGAAAAGCCCAGCGGTATGGTAAAGAGTTCGTTGAGCTTATAAATACTTACGTTGAGGAGAAAGAAATTATCCGGCCCCAGGATATGGTGGTTAAGTCTGTAATAAATAAATCGGGATTAAAAGTATTTATTATTCAGAGTGTCGACCGCAAAATTGCACTCGACGATATTGCCGATTCCAAAGGAATTGAAATGTCAGAATTGCTTACTGAAATTGAGGCAATCATCAACAGTGGTACCAAACTTAATCTTGACTATTACATTAGCCAGGTAATGGATGAAGATAAACAGGAAGAAATCTATAACTATTTCAGGGATGAAGCTGAAACCGATTCACTCGACGATGCTTTGAAAGAGCTTGGTGAGGAAAATTATACGGAAGAGGATATTCGCCTGATCAGGTTAAAATTTATGACGGAAATGGGGCATTGATTTATTCGTTGATTTGTTGATTTGATCATAATTCCAGGTTAGTATTTAGAATCACTTCTATGCCTCATTCAGAAACTATTCTCCAAATAAATAATCTTACAAAATCCTATGGCTCTGTAAAGGCCATCTCAAATCTCACTTTGGAAGTAAGCCGGGGACAGGTTTATGGCATCCTCGGACCTAATGGAAGTGGGAAAACGACAACTCTTTCAATTTTAACAGGCATTCTGGAGCAGGACGCGGGAAGTTTTTCCTGGTTTGGAGAAAAATCCCAGGCATCTGTTCGAAGGAGAATCGGCTCATTGATTGAAACTCCATCATTCTACCCTTACCTGAGTCTTGAAAATAACCTTAAAATTATCTCTCAAATAAAAGAATGCGGAGCAGGGGATATTCCGGAAGTCCTTAAACTGGTCAATCTCTTTGATAGAAGAAAATCACGTTTTACAACCCTGTCTCTCGGCATGAAACAAAGACTTGGCATTGCCTCAACACTTTTAGGCAACCCGCAGGTCCTGGTACTTGATGAACCAACAAATGGTCTTGACCCGGAAGGCATCGCGGAAGTCAGGGAACTGATAATCCAACAGGCTGATCTTGGAAAAACAATCATTATGGCCAGTCATATACTAAGTGAAGTGGAAAAGGTCTGCAGCGATCTGGCTATATTAAAAAGCGGGCAACTATTAGCCCAGGGTAGTGTGAAGTCGCTTCTCAAGGGAGAATGTCTTTTGGAATTGAAAGCTGCTGATCCGGTCCTTCTTATTCAGATCCTTGAGAATTGTCCCTTTGTAAATCATATTCAGGCTGAAAACTCAGGTGTAAAAGTCAGGCTTAACGAAGGCAGCAACTCATCCGATCTTAACAAATATGTTTATGAAAAGGGTCTGATACTCACTGAAATTATTCTGCATCAAAAAACTCTGGAAAGCCAATTTCTTGAACTGGTAAAAGGATAATATCATGATAAAACTACTTAAAATAGAACTCCGTAAAACTCTGAATTATATACCCTTCCAGATATTAATCGGTTTGCACCTTGTACTTTTTATCGTGGGAATTTTTTTCATTCCCCGTATCGATTTCAATATCCCGTTTGTTACTATCCTACCACTTTACCAGTTTCCCCATGTCTGGAATTTCACAACATGGATCTCGAGTTTTTACAATATCAGTCTGGTCCTGCTTGTCATAATGCTGACCTGCAATGAGTTCAACAATAAAACTTACAAGCAACAGCTGATTTTCGGTCTCAGCCGGACTGATCTTCTGCTTCAGAAAACAATTCTGATCTCACTTTTATCTTTTTATGTTGTTCTTCTCGTGGGAGTTTCTTCAGTCGCTTCGGGATTATTCTACAGTTATAAAATCACTTTCAACCTTGTGTTTGAACGCTCATGGATTCTTCTGACACTGTTCGTTCAGATTTTTACCTACCTGAGCTTTGGATTACTTTTTTCACTGATCTTCCGGAATATGATACTCTCCGGTGTTGTATATCTTATGTACAGGGTGATTATCGAACCCATCATCCGTGTTAATGTTCCGGAAGATTATCGTTCGTATTTTCCTTCAAAGTTTGTCACGAACCTTACCCCCAGGCCTGAGATTTTATCGATGATTCAAAAAAATATGCAGCAACAGGGCCAGGGTCAGGGTCATCCCCCGGATCCGGATGGAAATCCATTAGACTCATTGATCCAGGCTGGTTTACCAATCTGGGAAAATCTTATCCTTACCTTTCTGCTGATTGGCATCCTGATGATGATTTCGTGGTGGATTTTGAAAAAGAGGAGGTTTAATTAGGGAGAATAAGTAAAAGGGTAAATGGGTGAATGGATTAATTAATGGAACTGGTTATTTACTCACTCACTCATTCACTCATTCTCTTATTCCTTCCGGATATCAAACGCATCCCTTAACCCATTCCCCAGCATGGTAAAAGCAAGAACCATCAGCATTATCGCAAATCCGGGAATAAAAGCCAGGTATGCTTTTCCCGCCAGAATAAAACCGTAATGGTCTTTTACCATTCCTCCCCAGGAGGGTATCGGCGGTTGTACCCCGATTCCCAGAAAACTTAAACCGGCTTCGATCAGAATAGCGGATGCAAAATTTGCTGCAGAGATAATAATTACCGGAGAAATAATATTGGGAATAATATGCTTCAGCAGAATTCGCAAATCGCTGTATCCGAGAACTCGTGCTGCCTCTATAAATTCTTTTTCGCGCAGGCTCAGCACCTGCCCTCTTACAACACGTGCCACCTCAACCCACATGGTTACTCCTACAGCCACGAAAACCTGCCAGAAGCCTCTGCCTATTACCATGGTAAGAGCAATAACAAGCAACAAAGTGGGAATGGACCAGATCACATTAATGACCCACATAATGATCAGATCGATCCTCCCGCGGTAATATCCTGCCAACGCACCCATGCTGATCCCTATAATGAGGGATATACTCACTGCAATAAAACCAACCATAAGCGATATCCTGGCGCCCAGGATGAGCCGGCTTAAGAGATCCCGTCCAAAACGATCCGTTCCCAGGTAAAAAACCCTTTCAGTAATCTGTTCCTTTTTAATCAATTCTATCAAGTATCGGGTTGTCGAGCGGATCTCTTCTCCGTCTATCAACCGGAAAAAAATACTGTCTCCTGAAACAATAATATCATTTGCAGATCCCGGTAGAAGTGGAAAAACTATGTCTGTAACAGACAAATACCGGTAAAATGCTTCCTTTTCCGGAATATCGGTAAATTCTCTAAGCACAATCTGGGAACCTGAAAAGCTGTAACTCAGAAAGGGTATTTCTTCAAACTCGGCTCCACGGCCATAAAACATGGTATGAAAAAAACCAGTTTTTACAGAAACCTCATTTTTTCTCAATTTTAAGATTTGTACACTGAATCCCGGTTTTTTCCCTGAAAGTTCGAGGTGATGTGTGTTGGCATAGGGAGATTTATCCGGACAAATATTATACCCCAGGATAGCAATCAGAACTACCAGAATAATTAAAATAAGTCCTGCCAGGGCCAAAGGATTACTCCTGAACTTATTCCACGCGATAGCTCCTGGTGTTGCTTCGTTTGCCATCTATAGTTTTATTTTACTGATCTTCCCTTCCATTTCGAGGGGAGAAAATTACCTGCAATGCCGATGAATGAAATATAAAGAAAATAAAGAAATTGAGATAAAACAAAAATCTTCAAAAGGCTTTCCAATCTGAAAAACTTCAGAACTTTCCGGAGGATGACAAAATCAATGATGGTTTTTCCAAGGAATACACCTCCCCCGATAAAAATATAAGACCCATTAAAAAATGACATGATGAAACAACCAAACAGCCAGAAATTTGTAAGTAAAACGATTACTGCGGATAAGATCAATGACCTGTCGCGGTAATACTTTGATTTTGAAGTCCATCGCAATCGCTGATGAACAAAATCAAAAACGCTGTTTAACGGCCGGATGGAAACGCTTGCTTTAAGTGATTTTAAAAAAACGAGTTTAGCGGAATACTTTTTTTTAAGATGCATCAGCAAAAATATATCGTCTCCGGATGTAGTCCGGTTCTGAAGGTAATTAATGCTTTCAAGATAAGTATCCCTTTCAACGGTAAGGTTGGCGCCGTTTGCCATGACCGGATCATGAATGCCAAAGGAACCGGCGGTACAAGCCAACAGGCTGAAAAACTCGAGGGATTGAAAACGCTCGAAAAAGCTGAAAACAGGTTTAATAATTACCGGCGCAGCAATTAAAACAGGTTTTTCTTCCATATAAAAAGAAACGATTGTTTTTATCCAGTCTTTACCGGGAAGACAATCAGCATCGGTAAATATCAAAAGTTGTCCCCGGGCTTCTGCTGCTGCAATGCCAAGGGCTTTTTTTTTCCCCTTGTCTTGTTTTTCTAATCTGATCAGACGGGCATTGGCCCCGGAGGTAATGAATTGCTTAACCAGATCAACAGAAAGGTCATCAGAATGATCGTCGGCAAAAATGATTTCAAGAGCTGCTAAAGGATAGGTTTGATCCTGAAGTGCCATGATGAGAGCCGGAAGATTTTTCTCTTCATTGCGAAAAACGATAATTACACTTACATCAATAGATTTCCCGACATTTTCAGTTTGATATTCAGGGATGGAATTCCAACCTGAAATATACCGGCTTATCAATAAAATGTACGCGAGACTAATACCCACCGAAATAAACAGGATCGCAATCATTAAACAGATAAAATTTCAGGTGACCTTGCTGATATAGTTATTGATCATGTTAAGAAAAGTTTCAAATACAATGGGTTTTGCAATATAATCATTGCATCCTGCATTGAGGCATTTGAGACGGTCATCATCCATTGCATTAGCTGTCTGAGCAATTACAGGTAATTCGGGTCGGATTTCTTTTATTTTTTTTGTAGACTCATACCCGTTCATCACGGGGAGTTGAATATCCATTAGAACGAGATCGATTTCGGGATTCGCGATAACTAAATCAATGGCTTTGAGTCCATTATCGGCATGGATTATTTTGACCCTGCTTTTATTTAATAAAGCCTGTAATAATTTAAAACTCATATGGTTGTCTTCAACTACCAAAATCGTGTATTGCGACCAATCGTAATCATCCGGTTTTTGATTAACCAAAACCTCCTGTTTTGTATTATGATCTGAAGGATTAAATGGAATCTGAAACCGGAATACAGTGCCTCCTTTTGACCTGGGTTCTACCCATATTTTTCCCTTCATGATCTCAACGAATCCTTTGGAAATAGCCAATCCAAGCCCTGATCCGCCAAAAGGTCTTGTCAGTGATTGGTCTGCCTGGGTAAAACGGTTAAAAATCAAGTCGATTTTATCTTCCGGGATTCCAATTCCTGTATCTTTAACAAAAAACTCTAAATTTTTATTGTCACTAACAATATAGCCGATCTCAATCCCTCCGGAGAGAGTAAATTTAATAGCGTTACCAATAAGATTCAAGAGTACCTGGTTCAGTTTTTGCCTGTCGGCAATAATGAATGAATCCTCATCGTTTCTTCCCAGGCTCATGCTAAAATCAACTGATTCTTTATTTTTTGTCACCTTCTCTGATTGAACGAAACAATTCAGTTCGTCAAATAGTTTGTTCAGTGAAAATTCTGACTCATGCACATCAACCTGATTGGCTTCGATTTTAGAGATCTCAATAATATCATTTACAAGATTCAACAGGATATTGCCATTTGAATTGATCATTGCCAGGTAATCATTTCTCTCTCTTTCGGCCAGCTCTTTCCGGGAGAGTAGCTGACTAATACCAATAATTCCATTCATTGGAGTGCGGATCTCATGCGACATATTCGAAAGAAATGCCGTTTTAAGTTTATCAGATTCTTCTGCTTTGATTTTTGCCCCGATAAGTTCCATTTCGAGCTGCCTTCTGTGCAACGCAATAGACGCCTGGTAGATAAAAGTTTCGATCAGGGGTTTGTCGACCAGGTGATCCTGGCTGGTAATTATCTCGACGCTTCCATATAGCTTTCCACCGCGAAGTAACGACAGTCCGTAAATCTTTTTTACCTGAAGTATTCGCTCGATAATACGGCACAGAGGCCTTGGTATGGTACCAAATGACAGTTCATACACCCCTTCCGTAAATTCCAGCAGATGTTTAGAATTTTGTATTAGTACCTGTTCTGTTACAGGTGAAACTTTAACCTTATAATTATCCACACTAATACCCGTTTCTTTTTTTAATCTGTCTCTAATCTCTCCGTTTGCTGAGAAATATTCAACTTCTGCATAATGATCCGAATCGTTGAATGAAGAGACCAAAACATAACCCTCCCTGATAAACTCCTTCAGTTTTCGCCCGGTATAGGTATAGATATTTTCATTCTGCATCAGACTAAGAAAATCAAGAGCTGTATTACTTAGAAATTTCAGTTTCTCCTGATATACTTTTTCATTTTCTTCCGACAGTTTTCTTTGTGTTATATCAACCGCCACACCTCTTAATCCGCACCATTTCCCCTCATTATACATATTATTGGTAAAGACAAGGGCAGGAAATTCAATCCCGCTCTTTGTTACCATTATATATTCGGCTGCTTTAAGTTCAGCTCCCTTCCGGGTTTTACCAATCGCTGACTTAACCCGATCCAGATCGCTTTTTGATATCAGATCATATAATGAAAGACCTCTGTCAAAGTCATACTGACCATATCCAAATCGTTCAAATAAGCTTAAGTTAGCAAATGTAATTTTGCTATTACTATTTGTTTCAAAAACCATTTCAGGTAAAAGAGTGACAAGGTCTTTAAATTTTTCTTCACTTTTTAAAAGTGCCTGCTCGGCAATTTTCTGTTCTGTGATATCTCTCGAAATTCCAACAACCCCAATAATTTCCCCATTATTATTTATAACAGGAGCTTTATGAGTCTCCGAATATCGTTTACCGAAACGGTTTTCCTCGATTTCAAAAAACCGGATGGCTTTGCGCTGCTCACAAACTTCTTTGTCTCTTCTTATATAGTCTTCTGCGAGATCTCTCGCACTAAGATCTAAATCAGTTTTTCCGATAATATTTTCAACTTTCCGGTTAAAATACCGGCTAAATGCTTCATTCACCATCTGGTATCTGCCTTCCATATCCTTAATCCATGCCAGATGGGGAATATTATCAAGGATGGCTTGTTGCTGCGACTGGAATTTCTGTACCTTATCTTCAAGAACCTTGATACCCGTAATATTACTGCTTACAGAAACCATCCGGTAGACTTCGCCTTTATCGTTCCATACCGGATATGATCTGTGCCATATCCAGTTAATTGAATCATCCGGGAGAAAAATGCGATACTGTTCATTAAAAATGAAAGCTGACTGGTGTTCGCTTGATTGAATGACTTTTTCTATCCTGAGCCTGTCTTCCGGATGAATTTGTTCCAGATAAACATTCGGATTCTTATATAGCTCTTCCCTTCTTATGCCGTAGATCTGTTCAAATGCCGCGTTAGCATAAAGAATTTTATTCCCGCTTCTGATAATATATGAATCATTTGTATTCTCTGCCAGTTCTCTGAATTTCTCCTCACTTTCCTTAAGCGCGATTTCGTAGTTTTTTCGATCGGTAATATCCCTTGCAAGTCCGGCGACTGCAACCACCTCATCATCCTCTCCCATCAGGGGGATTTTTAAGGTTTCATGCCATCGGAATCCATTATTCAAAGGTATCAGCTCCTCGAAAGTTTGCTGTGCCCTGGTGGCAATAACTTTTTTGTCGTCGGTAATATATTTATCGGCAAAAACTCCGGGAGAAAAATCATAATCGTTGCAACCGATAAATTCCTCAGTTGTCTTTCCGTATGAACAGGCAAAACTTTGATTAACAAACAGATATTTTCCGTTTAGGTCTTTGGCCCATATCATGAAAGGAATCTGATTGAAGAAAGCCTGGTGATATTTTGAACTGGAGAAAATGTTTTGAAAATCTTCAACATTAAAGTCCCGGTATGACTGTAACTCTTTTTCTTCGCTGCGATCTTCTTTTTGATGTTCATTCAGAATATCCCGCAGTCGCATCAGTTCCAGCTCGAGATCCTTAATCTTTTGTTGTACTTCATCAACATTGATTGCTGAGTCAGGATCAGAAAGTGTTTTTTGCTGGTATTTATTTTCATCTGTCATTTCAGTACTTCCTGTTTATGATAAAATAACTCCAACAATCGTTGCTGACAGCAAAGAAGCCAGAGTACCGGCAAGAAGGGCTCTCATGCCGAACCTGGCAAGCAGGATTCTTTTACCTGGAGCCAGCGCGCCGATTCCACCTATCTGAATACCAACTGACGCGAAATTTGCAAAACCACATAACATGTATGTTGCCATAATAACTGACTTTGGATCAGTAAATGCTCCAACAGTTTTTAAATGAGCGAGACTAATGTAACCGACAAACTCAGTCATAATAAGTTTCTCACCCAACAGCGACCCTACCAGGGTTATATCATGAACATTTACCCCAAGTAGCCACATTAAAGGAGATATTGAATATCCCAGTAAAAATTGAAGCGATAATTGGTTGTATCTGCCCTGACTGACAGAACTGATCCATTCATTCAGGTTTGTCCAGGTACCAATTTTAATGAAAATGAAATTAATCATTGCCAGAAAAGCAATGAAAACAAGTAACATGGCGGCGACGTTTACCGCGAGCCTGAGACCTTCATAAGTACCGTTATTTATGGCATCCAAAACATTTCTTCCTATCTTTTCCTGGGTGATTTTGACTTCCTGACTGATATCTTCAGTTTGAGGTACCAGAATTTTTGAGATAACAACTACCCCTGGTGCAGCCATAACAGAAGCGGCAAGCAGATGTTTGGCAAAAATTAGCTTCTGCACCGGATCATCTCCCCCGAGAAAATTAATATATACCGCCAGAACACCCCCGGCCAGGGTTGCCATACCACCCGACATAACCAGGAGCATTTCAGATTTATTCATTTTTTCGAGGTAAGCTTTGATCATCAGGGGAGATTCAGTCTGGCCAAGAAAAATATTTCCGGCAACTGA
Source organism: uncultured Chitinophaga sp. (assembly GCA_964349045.1). Lineage (GTDB taxonomy): Bacteria > Bacteroidota > Bacteroidia > Bacteroidales > JACJXF01. Next base: position 4,336 of record CAYGFI010000118.1, on the reverse strand, counting down.
AAGGCTCTCAGCGCCCGAAAGTTTCAATACCCGGGTCATTACCCAAGCCATTAGCCATACAATCTTCTGAATTATTCCGAAATAGAACAGAACGGAAGTCAGGGCAGAGAAAAAAATGATGGTAGGTAAAATATTAATGGCAAATGTCTGTAATGGAGCTTCAATTACTCCGGAAGAATAAGAACTGAACAGGAAACGCGTACCTTCATTTGTAAAATCAAGCACTTTGACAAATAAGCGGCCTACAAATTCAAAACCGGTCTGAATAAATGGCACCTGTAAAACCCCGATGGCCAGTACAATCTGTATTAACAACCCGTAACCAACAATTTTCCAGCGAATAGCTTTCCGGTTATCGCTAAAAATATACGCGATGACAATAAGAACAAACATTCCAATTAATCCGCGAATCAGTGTAAGCAGGTTAAACTTATACTTGTTTTTTGAAGGGATAAGATTGGCTTTTAAAGCAACCTCATTATCTTTTGTTTCAGATTCAAGGGTAGAAAGGCTATCAGTCGAAACTGACTGAATCAGCTGTTTTTGAGTTAAGGAATCATTCTGAACGGAGGCAGCATTTATCGAAAAATCTGAAATGATAAGTATAAACAGAAGTATTACCGACAACTTTTTTAATACTATCATTGAAATGGATTATATCTTTTTTCTAAGGTTTATTTCATCCCGGATTTTCGAAGCCCTTTCATAATCCTCATTTCCAATGGCCTCATCTAATATTTCATTAAGTTCTTCAAGTGAATACCCTTTAAATTCATTGGATGTGTAACTTTGCGTTGATGGATTTCTTATCTTTTCTGTTACTACCGTTCCGGGGGATGTTGGATTCTCCTTATCGAAATCAAGAACAATACCTGCTTTGGCAATAATTTCTTCTGTAGTATATATCGGACATTTAAACCGAAGCGCCAGTGCAATAGCATCAGAAGTGCGGGCATCCAGGGTTATGTTATCCATCCCGTTATCGCATTGAAGCTGAGAATAAAAAACTCCTTCTTCCAGCTTGTAAATCACAACTTCCTTTATACTAATGCCAAATATTTTGGCAAAATTCATGAAAAGATCGTGTGTAAGAGGACGGGGAGGTTTTAGTCCTTCCAGTTCAATCGCGATCGACTGAGCTTCAAACCCACCGACAATAATGGGAATTCGCCTTTCTCCATTTTCTTCTGTAAGAATCAGGGCATACGCTCCCGACTGGGTCTGACTGTACGAAATTCCTAATACGTTTAACTTTACCATACCAATTAAAGCAACTTGGTCAGAATATTATCCACACATCACAAATATAATGTTTTTGTTTTAGTACAATACAAATATTTATAACATGGAATAAATTCATGCAAGTTATTATAATACACTGCATTACGATTAACTCCAAAAATTTATCAGAAATCATTTTGAAGTTAATCTGTCCCGGATTGTCAAAATATTCACATTATTCCCTGAACAAAGAAGAGGATAACTTGCAGTAATTATGAGGGTTCAATCAAAGAGAAAAATAAAACTATTTCAGGATTCCGATTGCAATTCCTGCTACAGGAGAGACACCTGAAAAATCAAAATTTGTCCAGTCTTTATACTTTGTGAAGCCGGTTTCATTTTTATATTTGCTCAGCCTGATATTACCCCCGGCAAAAAAGTCGACAGCAAGCACTTTATAAATAGGAACTTTAATACCAAGGATGACACCCCCGGCAAATATATTCAGATGCTGGATTATTTTCTTATCAACCATTTCAAAAGTATCCGGTTCTGTCTCTTCCCATTCACTGTAATATCCGGTTATTTTCATATTTCTATACATAAACTGTGGCGCCGCGTATAATCCCAGTGGAGCTTTTAACCGGTCCGGGAATTTTGCCAGCAGGTAATTCCGAAACTGGATATTTAATCCTCCACCCGACATCACTTCCCCTTCATAGGGATGGTACAGATTGGATCTTGCATCAAAAAACTCATAACTCTGATTTGAGAAATAGCGGTTTGATAATCCCTGGGTTGTTGAATAGGTTGCTAATCCGCCAACATTTATTGAAAACCAGCTTGTCAGGTTCCTTTCATAGGATAAAAGAAATGTTCCTTCGAAAAGCCTGGCAGGGTCGAGCATTATTGCTGATTTGTAAGCAGGTATAAATTGAATTTCCTGTTCTGCAAGATCCCGGGGCTGGTTCTCAGGTGACTGGAAATTCATCTGGCTATGTTTAATTAATGAATCGATCTCATTTAATTTTAACCTCATCATTTGTGGATCAAAATCCATGGAACTGATCTTATAATTTAATTCCTCAAGTTTTGTATCAAGTTCTTTCGGTTTTGCTTCCCAGAGTTTAATCTTCACATCCAACAATTCCAATTTTGAATCGAGAAGCTGTAGTTTCAGATCGAGTAATTGAGATTTTTGTGAAATGGAATCCTGGCTATACATTTCGGTACAGGTTACCATTATTAATAGTAAACCGATGGCAATTACCGGGTTTTCTCGATTTGTTTTCATAGCGGTACGTTTTTTGGATTAAATTAGGTTTATAGTATCGTAGGAATAAGCGATTTTACTGATCCGGTGGTTTTTCCAATAATACAGTCATTATGGTATACCAGCTACTGTTTAACCGGAGAAGGTTTTTTTTAAACAAAAGCTTTAAATGGAGATGAAAAAGAAAGGAATTTGGTTGCGTGGTTTGAAGCAGGGGCACCACCCACAAGAAAAGCAAGAGCAAGAGTGTGAGTGAGAGTGTGAGCGAAAGCGATCATTAATGCTCAAATTAGAGAAGTTAAAGAACTTCGCGAAGTAATGCAAAAACCATCATAATGGTCGTTGCTTATTTAATTCTAAAGGGAAATCCCTATTTTAATTTACTTTTCCTTAAAAGCCTTGCTGAATGAAATACTCGTAAAACATCAATCTGAACTTCGCTTTTTATTCTGTAAATTATCCTGTAATTGTCAGAAATTATTTCCCTCAGTTTCTTTTCATTAAACTCAGGAACAATTCTTCCTAATATACGGATTATCAGATATTACCTGCGCCCGGTTATAAATTTTGTTAACTGTTATTGTGGCATAACGCAAAGAATCTACAGAAATAAAATCAAATATTTCTTTTAAATCTTCGGTCGATAATTCGGTCCAGACTATTTTGACCATTTATCAATAATTCTTTTAACGTCCTTATTTGACACGACCTTTCCTTCTTCAGATTGTTTGTATCCTTCTTCAACTTTCTCCATAAGGATCAACTGATCTATTAGCTCATCAATTGTAAATGAGTCTGGAAGACTTTTAATCGACTTATTTACTTTTTCCTTTGTTAGCATAATTCTAAGGTTTTGTGACTTGTCAAAGTTATTAAATATAGAAATGATTATCAACTAAGCTGAGATACCCGGGAAGCTACATTGCAATATCAACCGGCATTGCCTTATAAATGTTGCCATCCAGCTGACATCCTCCTTTTGCGTGCATCGGGTGATCTTTGCTGATCGTTGGATCACCGGAATCATGATTAAATTGTGGTTTCCCCCATTGTTTAAAGAAAAATGGGACATTATAGACTTTACATTGATTATGGATATAGTCAACCCATTCTTTTTTAATTGGTCTGGCTTTAGGTCCCGATTCACCGCCTACAATTACCCAATCAATTGAGGTTAAATCCAGGTCTGTTAGCGGTGCGATTAAAGGTTCGATGGAAAGAAATTTAATCTTAGCCGGCATTTCTCTTAAATAATCGATCCTTCTGATTTCTTTCTGGCTTTCGACTGATACTCCAAGCCATATATTATCCGACCAGTTTAAATGAGAAGCATAATGCTTGAGTTTCTCTGCTCGCTTGGTAAGTACCTGATACGTATGCTGAGGTGTGTCGGTCATTACCTCAAATATCTCTTTTAAAAAAGGGAGAGTAATATTCTGATGAAACAAGTCGCTCATCGAATTAACAAAAACTACTTTTGGCTTTTTCCAGTTATAAGGCTCAATTAAAGATTCCGGATGAGTTTTAAATTTAAAACCCTCTGAATATTTATCATGCCCCATTGCCTTTAGCCTTTTAGACATGGCTTCAGCATAGCAGTTCTTACATCCCTCAGAAATTTTTGTGCAACCTGTTGTTGGATTCCAGGTTATTTCGGTCCATTCAATTTTTGTACTAGCCAATTTATTTTGATTTAAAATAATTCTCGTTGTCCATCAAATTTAATACTCGTAGCTTTTTTCCAGAAGGTAATACCAGTTTTATGCTTGGTAGCAAATAATAAATCATAATAATGTTCTACTTTTTCAAATTCAAAATAATTATAGCCAATTTTTTTTAAAC
>CAYGFI010000117.1:0-15139 GCA_964349045.1 uncultured Chitinophaga sp. | reverse complement strand
TTGGATTTATAGTTTTTTTAATGATACTCATACATAAAAGCTGAGATTTTTCAAACTAATATGAATAATTTGGATGGAAAGGCCTGATAAAATAGTGACATATAAACTAGCTACCGTCAATTCAAAAAAAGCATTGTGAAAGTACAGAAAAGCGAAATACTGATAAGACAAGAGAATAGGCACTCAAGCCAACCGATGTTTTTTATTTTTTGCCCACCGCACATTTTTTAATACAATTGACGACCCACATTGCACACATTGGCAAAGCCCCACGAGCCAGTACTCAAACCAAAGCTTTGCCAAAGAGTGCAATTTTGCCTACACACACTTAGCTATTTTGATAGGTTTATCTGTATTTTTGCAATATGGCAGATGTACATGATAAAAAGATAAGAAGTTATAATATGAGTCAAATCAAGGGCAAAGATACTAAACCCGAAATATTGATTCGCAAATTTTTGTTTTCAAAAGGATATAGATACAGACTTTATGATAAGAAATTACCAGGAAAACCTGATTTAGAATTACCGAAATATAAAACTGTAATTTTCGTTCATGGTTGTTTCTGGCATGGACATGAAGACTGTAAGTATTTTGTAGTTCCAAAAACAAGGACTGAATGGTGGTTGAAAAAGATAGAAAGGAATAAACAGTTAGATTGTGATAACTTTAAGGTTTTACAGGAATTAGGCTGGAAAGTTTTAACTATTTTTGAATGTGAGTTGAAAAAAAATAATAGAGACAAAACGTTAAATGAACTCATCAATAAAATATATTGATTTATTTGCCGGAGCAGGTGGTCTTTCCGAAGGTTTTATAAGGGAAGGATTTCAGGCTGTTGCCCATGTTGAAATGGACAAGGATGCTTGTGATACACTAAAAACAAGACTTGCGTATCATTACCTGGCTCAAAATAATAAATTAAGTATTTACAAGGCATATCTTCAAAATAAAATAACCCGTGACATTTTATGGGGAAATATACCGGAATCTGTTATGGAATCTGTAATAAATGAAGAAATTACAGGAGAAACAATAAGAGGTATTTTCAGCAATATTGATAAGCAATTAGATGGACATAAAGTCGATTTAATAATTGGAGGGCCACCTTGTCAGGCGTATTCACTTGTTGGGAGAAGCAGAGACCCTAACCGCATGAAGGGAGATAAAAGGAATTTTTTGTTTCGTTATTATGCTGAATTCCTTATAAAATACAAACCAAAGTATTTTGTTTTTGAAAACGTTTTAGGTTTGTTGACTGCTGGGAACAAAAGATACCTGATTGAAATGATTCAACTATTCGAGTCTATTGGATATTCAGTTGCAGAACCAACTGTTCTAAATGCTGAGGATTATGGAGTATTGCAGAGGAGGAGAAGAGTAATTATATTGGGACAAAGAGGGAATAAAAAATTTGATTTCCCAGAATTGGAAAAAGTTGAAAACATTTGGCAGATTAAAAAGGACTTGTTTTATGATTTGCCTTATTTAAATCCTGGTGATGAATGTAATATTGTAAAATATACAAAACCAATTAATGAATATCTAAAAACAACTGAGATTCGCAATGGAATTGATATAGTAACTCAGCACATATCCAGACATCACAACAAAAGAGACTTGGAAATCTATTCAATTGCCATTGATAAATGGGTAAATGATAGGACAAGATTAAAATATTCAGACCTTCCAGCCAGACTGCAAACACATAACAACACAGAAGCATTTCCCGATCGTTTTAAAGTAGTTGACCCAGATGGACATTCCCACACAATGGTTGCTCATATTTCGAAAGACGGGCACTACTATATTTATCCTGATTTAAAACAGATACGCTCAATATCTGTGCGCGAGGCTGCTAGAATTCAGTCATTCCCTGATGATTATTTTTTTGAAGGTGGAAGAACAGCGGCTTTTAAACAAATCGGAAACGCAGTTCCGCCACTTATGGCTACGGCATTAGCAAAAATTATAGCAAAGCTTTTAAAACATGAATCCTAATTTGCTTGCGATAATCGTTGCGTTCTACTTATCCAAATACGATAAACAAGGCCTTAAGAATTTAGGATTCAAGAATGATGCTGATGCATTTGAAAGCACAGCAAAGATTTTAGGAATCAAAAAGAACTATGTCAAATTCAGACGAGACGAATTTGATCCAATCCACCCTTGGAGAAAAGGTTGGCAAAGACCGATGGACAACCGAATCATCAAGTCCATTGAGGCATTACAAGATTTGGAAGAACTTGACTTGCGAGATATTGTTCTTGGAATTCTTCATGACGAAAACTATCGCAAGAGTGAAGATGTAAAGCAAATCACTTCGCTTTTCTCAGGGGACAAGAAAGAGAAAGTAGCAGTAGGAAAATTTATATTGAGAGCACCGACAGGTAAAGCAGCAGAAGAATATTTCCAGAAACATTTTTCCGAAAACAAAAAACCCGTTGACGGCAAACTGATTGACTGCCGAGATTTGGGAGTTGGATATGATTTCAGGATTGAAAACGGAACTAAAAAGTATTTTGTAGAAGTCAAAGGACTTTCAGAATTCACAGGCGGAGTTTTGTTCACCAACAAAGAATGGTCAACAGCAAAAGAACACGGAGAAAAATATTTTCTTTGTGTAATTTCCAACCTGAATGAAAAAGCAGAAATTGTTTTCATCCTGAATCCTGCCGACAAACTCAACCCGAAAAAAAATATCTACACTTCAATTCAGATAAGTTGGAGTGTAACCCAAAACCAACTTGCTGAAATCAATGATTGAGAACAAAAACATACAGTCGGAAGTTGCAGACCCAAATCCTGAATATCTAATCAAATCTATTGCTGAACAAGGATATAGCTTGGAATCTTCGTTAGCTGACTTAATGGACAATTCAATATCAGCAAATGCAAGCAAAATAGAAGTGCTTGTTAAAATGGAACAGGAGCCATTCACTTTGTTTATTGCTGACAATGGTAACGGAATGGATGAGGAAACACTAAAAGCAAACATGCAGTTTCCGAGTAATTCACCCGAAGAAGAAAGAAATATTTTTGATCTTGGAAGATTTGGATTAGGTATGAAGACAGCATCCTTTTCACAGACAAGATGCTTTACAGTTATATCAAAAAAGAATGGAACAAAAACTTATAGTGGAAGAACTTGGGATGTTAATTATCTGAAAAAAGTTGGCAAGTGGAGATTGTTAGTTAATACACAGGATGAAATAACAAAACTCCTTCAACAGTATCTTTCACTCAGCGAAGGACATCTAAATCGCTTTGAAAATTTTGATGCTAACACAATTGTTGTGTGGAAAGGACTTTATAAGTTTGAAACTTATCTGGAAGAACACAACAGGCAATCTGCATTAAAGAAACAGATAACAGAAGTAACTACTGATTATTTATCACTGGTGTTTCACCGGTATATGGAACGAAAATCAAATCCAGTTCAGATAAGAATAAACAACAATCTGATTGCACCTTTTAATCCTTTTCCTACAACGATAACTGATTTCCGTCCAATAGAATACAAACAAAAACATTTCAGCACCGACACAATTAAAATTGAAGGGTTTGTTTTGCCATCAAGAAGTATTGATGAAAGCCAAAGCATTTCCATCTGGACTACAAAAAATAGAAGTCTGATGGACATGGAAGGAATTTACATTTACAGGGCGGATAGACTTATTCATTTTGGCGGCTGGAATGGTTTAATCAAGAAAGCACCACGACTACAATTGGCAAGACTTCGTGTTGATATTGGAAACAGTGTTGACCATTTGTTGCATCTGAATGTTGCCAAATCCCAAATTGAAATACCACACGACCTGACAGCAGCATTTGAAAAATATATTGATGAATTAAAAACTCAGGCAGAAAGAGAATTTTTTAACAGAGGTATCAGAAAATTCTCATCGAATCGTAAAGAGGATAATGTGCAACTCTTCGAGAGAAAAGCAAGCAACAAAGGAACATTGCTGGAAATAAACAGCAGCTTCCCTTTGCTTAAATCCTTGATGAGTGAATTAAATGAAGAGCAACTCTCAAAATTGCATCTGGTCATGCGGATGATAAATACAAGGATTAATGAAATCAGGCACACTCATGAGGAAAAAGCATTTGTTGGAATTGAAGAAAATGACGGATTGTCCTTAAAAGATTTAGTTACATGTGTAAACGAACTCATTAAAAGTGGGCTTTCATCTGAACTGATAAAAACAGAAATACTTCCAAATCTTGGATTTGCAGAAAGTTCATTGCCACAAGAAGTCATCCGACTATTAAAATAAATTTTATGGAGAATAAATACATAGATATCATTATCAAAATCATTGCGAATAAAGCAAAAGATTATTCACAGAATAATTCCTTGTCTCCAGCCTATTTCCTGAATCTACTTCCAGAAATCAAAGATTCAATCATAGCAGTAATCAAAGTGTATGGCTATCCTGAAATTGATGAGATGACTTTGAAAAATTACTTTGAGACTGCGAAAAATCAGTATTTATCTGTTAACCCAATTGACATTGACCCGAGCAATTCGCTTACGAAAAAAGGATTCAAAACATGGCTGTCAGCAGAAAGAAAAGAGGAAATGAAAAACTCCTGGAATTATAGCGGCAGATATTTTATCCTGCTTGAAAAAGCAGGTCGTTCAGAAAAAGTAATTGACGAAACAAAAAAGACAAGTCTTGAGATTCTGGAAAAAATGGGAGACCCGAAATCAAGAGAAGAATTTTATGTTAAAGGATTAGTTGTTGGTAGTGTCCAAGCAGGGAAAACCCAAAACTTTAATGCAGTAATCAACCGTGCAATTGATGCCGGTTATGGATTGATAATTGTCTTTGCTGGTTTAATGGAAGACCTGAGAAATCAAACCCAATTAAGAATTGAGAATGATGTTATCGGAGAAGGACTTGACATTGACACAGATGCGTTGGTAAAAAAAGGTGTTGGAGCAATTAGAAGATTCGGAAACTTAGGTGACAGCAGTATTACACAAGTCATTTCAATAACATCATCCAAATCTGATTTCAAAAAATCTTTGCTTGATGCAGATTTCTCTCTTAATCACACGAACATACTTGTATGTAAAAACAACGTGAGTGTGTTACGTAATCTGATTGTCTGGCTGCACGATTACCTTGAAGAAAAAAAAGAACAACATGATATTCCATTGCTGATTCTGGATGACGAGGCGGACAACGCATCATTGAACAATGAAGGCAAAAGAGGAAGAGAATATGCTTCAAAAACAAATGGGCATATCAGGGCTTTACTTGCATTGTTCAAACGCAAAACATATTTGGGCTATACCGCCACTCCATTTGCAAATATTCTTGCTGACCGCAATGATGCACCGGAAAATAATTGGATAGTGAAGTATAAATTAAGAGGTCAGTCAGAGGAAAAGTCATTACCAAGAGTTGACAATTTATTTCCGGATGATTTTATTGTTTTGCTAAATCCGCCAACAAATTACATTGGAGCAAAGCAAATATTTGAAACAATTAAACCAATTGAAAATAATGCTCAGTTAAAAATCCCATTAGTAGAGCTTGTAAACGATAACATCGAACATTTCCCCGACAAAGTATATTCACCAAGCAATGGAGAATTAGTAGGTATGCTAAAAATCAACAGTCAAAATGACTGGAATGAAAAGATTGGAGAATTTAATTCTTATCTTGATTTTGCTGACTACAGAGAATACAGAAGACAAACAAGATCTTCCAGACCAGGAGATGGTTTCCCAAGAAAATTGCCTGATTCAATAAAGGAAAGTATTCTCTGTTTTATTCTTTCAATTGCTATTCGTGACAGCAGGAAACCTGCAATGATAAATTCCACAATGTTCAATCCGCATAATTCTATGTTGATTCACATTTCGAGATATACACTTTGGCAAAACAATCTCAAAAAATTAATTGATGTGTATATAAGGGAATTGCAGAGCAGTTTGCAACTTGATGACCCCGGTAATCCCATATCAATATTTGCAACTTTTGAAAGAATCTGGTTCAAATATTACTCGGAAATTATTGAACATGTTTCTGACTATTTACCTATAGGATATGACGATGAGTTTCTGAAACCAATCAGTTTTGAAACTATCAAAAATAATTTTCTCATTGAGGCAATTAAAGGAATCGAAGTTAAAGCCATTAACAGTTCTACTGGCGACAAACTTGTATATCCCAAAAAAACTCCGAAAAAATATATTGCCATAGGCGGAAACAGATTATCCCGAGGATTCACAATTGAAGGATTAAGCATAAATTATTTTGTCCGTTCAACTGATTATTCTGATGCTCTTCTTCAAATGGGCAGATGGTTTGGTTATAGACCAGGATATTTGGACTGTTGTAAACTTTTCATCACCCGTGATTCAATGGAAAAATATGATTTGGTTACCAGAACTATTGAAGAACTAGAAATTGAATTCAGGAAAATGGAAGAGAAAAACAGAACACCTGCCAATTTCATTCTTCGTGTAAAGAAACATCCTGGAGCTTTGAAAATAACAAGACCCGCAATTCTGCGTGATACTATTGAAGTCAATTGGTCTTATCAGGATTCACTTGAGCAATCAACAAACTTTGACATCCGAAAGAAAAAGATTGAATCGGTCTGGGAACAGTTTAGGAATAACATAGTTAGTAAATACAATTTTGTAATCAAGAAGAAAAAAGATGGTAGTGATGCAGGATTCCTTATTGCACAAACTGATATTTCAGGAGTATTAGAAATACTTCGGGAGGAAAACAATTTTTGGAGTGATACATGCGAGAGCATGATAAAATTTATTGAAAAATGTCAGGCAGATAACAAACTTAGGAACTGGACAATAGCAATTAAAACAACAGGAAGAGCAAAAGAAAAGGAAGGAAAAGGTATATTGAGGAAGCAAGAATCTGGATTACCTGTTGATTTAACAATGACTGTTAGAAGAGGACCTGGTAAAGAAGAAGGAGTAAAGTATTTTCGTGAAAAATTTATTCAACAGAAAATATTCGGTGCATCTGGTAAATCAGCCAATCTTATTTCGGCAGGTCTTGATATGTCAATACTTTTATCTGAAACACAAATCAAATCGGCAGAAAAAGAATTTGTTTACAGAAGGAGGGAATATTATAAGAAAAATAATCCTGATTGGTCAGAAGAACAAATAAATAAAAAAGCTGAGGAAGTAAACTTTCCTGAAAGAGTTTACCGTGAGAAAATGACTGACCAGGAAGGACTTCTCGTAATTTACATTTTAGATTCCTATTATGTTTTTCTTCAGGAGAAAGGCAAGGAGGATTCTCAATTGAAAACTATTGTTGAAAGCGAAGGGATTGATTTGAATATTCCTTTGATTGGTTATGCCATTGGTTTTCCGCCAATTGAACCAGACCCTGGAGGAGTTTATGTTCATGGAAATTATGGATTTGATGACGAAGAAGAAATTGAATTTAACGAAGCAGATTCTGAATTGCCGGATGATGCACACGAAATATAATTATGACAAGTATTGAATTAAAACAAAAGTGGTCAGGGCTCTCGGAAAATACCGTAACAAGTGGCTTCCGGTCGCTTAGGATTTCTTCTGAATGTATCTGCGAACTTTATCTTGGCGTTAGTAAGGAAGGAAAAAGATGTTTGATACTTGCTTTGCCTGATACCAAGCATGTAGATTTCAAAGGAAGTCAAAAGGAAAATTTATCAATTGAATATTTCAGAGAGAAAAACCTTATCGTTCTTCAATTGACTGACAATGATTTCAATGACCTTTTTGACGACCTCATTCTCTCACTCTATAACGGAATAAAAGACATTAGTCAGATTGATGAATATTCAAATCATTTCATCCAGGCATTTTACAGATGGAGTGAATTCTTTGAGGACAAAAAATCAGACTTGCTTTCAGAAGATGCAATAAAGGGTCTCATGGGTGAACTATTAGTTTTGAAGTTAATATTAACCGAACCATACAGACCTGAAATTAATTTTCTTTTGAAATCATGGAAAGGCCCTTATGACAAGGGGAACGATTTTGAATTGGAGAATAAAAACCTTGAAGTAAAAACAAAATCGCCATTAGGTATTGATGTGAAAATTGCAAGTGAATTTCAATTGGAAGTTTCTCTCGGCAAAGGGTTGGAAATGGTCGTTGTTTCGTTACAAAGCGATTTTACTGTAGGTATTCACATCAGAGATTTGATTTTGGAAATAAAGAATTTGGTTCAGGAATCTTCCGGTGACAATACAATTTTATGGAAAGCATTGAGCCAAAAAAATATTACTGCTAAAAATGTGAGTCAGTATGATAGATACAGATTCAAACCAGTCAATTGGATTTTTTACAACTGTGCAGACGAAAATTTTCCAAAACTTAGCAGATCAAATATTCCAGAAGAAGTAAGTGATTTAAAATACATACTGAGAACAAATCTGCTAACATCATTCATTATCAAACAAAGTAATTTTTAGCATGAAGATTCAGGAGTTTCTAAATTACAGAATAGAATTACTCGAAAGTTCAAAAGACGAAGAGGGATTTGTTCAGCAAACACAATTGTTGAGTCAGATTATTCCCTTAATGGTTGATGCTAAATTGCTTGATTCAGAAGACTGGAATGATTCATATTTTTTGAATACTGCTGAGAACTTAAAGCTGAATGGTTATACAGTTAACGAATCATCAGAGAGATTGCAGTTATTCATTGTTAATGAAACAAGCATTGACATTACTTCATCTGAAAAAGATTTACAAATCTCCACCAAAGGTTACTATGACAATCAGTTTAAAAGAGTAACCAGGTTTTTAAATAAGGCAATCAAAGGATATTTGAATGATGAAGTTCAAGATGCAGATCCAATCAGACCATTATTGTCTCAACTCTCATCCGCAAAAGGAGCAGAACAATTTGATGTAATAGAAATATTTCTGGTGTGTGCTACCGCAACCACTGAAACCCGTGGTACAATGCCACAACCTAAGAGAATTGAGTTTGAGGATGAAAACATCTCTGTATCATTTACAAAAAACAGAGAACGAGTAAAGAAAGATTTGCTCATCATTAAGAAATTGGTTGACCTGAATTTTTTGTATGATGTCTTGATTTCTCAAGGAAACAGAGAAGCTCTTGTAATTGATTTTGAAAATTTATTCGATTACAAAATAGAAGTTATCAAGGCAGCAGAAGAAGAAAACTTTGAATCTTATCTCTGTGTTTTACCAGCACACATTCTTTCTGATCTTTACAAACGATATAGTTCAAGGTTACTTGAAAAAAATGTGCGCTCATTTCTTCAATTCAAGGGAGTAAACAAGGGAATAAGAGAAACAATTAGAATTAGTCCTGAAAAGTTTATCGCATTCAACAACGGTATTACGATTACATCAACTGCAAAAGAAGTTGAATCTATTAATGGAATAATGTTCATTAAGTCGTTGACAGATTTTCAAATTGTAAATGGCGGTCAGACAACTGCCAGTATCTATTTCACACAAAAAGATGGTTTTCCAATTGATAAGGTTAAGGTAATGGCGAAGATTAATGTTGCCCGTGATGTAACTGAAGAAGGGTTGGATTCTTTGATTACCGATATAAGCAAATATTCAAATTCTCAAACCAAAGTTTCAAATGTTGACCTAAGTTCAAGAAGTCCGCAACTGAACAAAATCAAAGCTCTTTCGGATAGCATCGTTACACCTTCTGGAAGAAAGTGGTTCTTTGAAAAATCAAGAGGAGAATTCAATACCAAACTAAGAATTGCCGGTTCAAACAAAGCGAGAATTGAGAAGGAATATCCAAAGAATTATCGTTTTACTAAGGAGCAATTAGGAAAGTATTTTACTGCATGGGGAGATCAACCGTATGTTGTAAAAAAAGGTGGAGAGAAAGTATTCAGATATTTTTTGGAAGAAATTACAGGTGAGTTGCGTGGTAGGAAAGCTGTTAATGTAAGCCGGAATTTTTACGAAGAATTGATTTCCAAAATCATCTTGTTTACTCAACTTGAAAAAATCTACGGTCAGGGAAAAAATTCAATGGGTCAAATAAGGTCAGCAGTTGTTCCATATGCTATTTCAATAATGTACATCTATACTGATGGAGCAAATCAGGGAATGCAATTTGACCTTTCAAAGATTTGGAAGAAGGAGAAACTTGAAGACGACTTGGTTACATTTTTCACAGAACTAATGGAATTGATGAATGGCTTGATTAAGAAGTATTCTGAAAGTGACGACTACGGTGAGTATGCTAAAAACAAAAAGTTGTGGGAGAACATTTTGGTATCTAAGGAGATTGAGGAATTCATGGCGTCGAAAATGCCACAGCAGATTCTCAGTAAATATTCTATTCCACTTAAAGAGAAAAAAAACGGAGAAACAACTGAAGTTGATTTTGAAAGAATACAGATGAACATTGAAGTTCTTTCTAAAGGGATGGAATTTTACAATCAACTTAGAAAGAAATATGATGGAATTTCAGTCCTCCAAGAGAAGAAAATGGACACAATTATTTCCTCAATATTAAAGTTGGAGGATTTAAGCGAAGCCGATTTACGGTTTGAGAACAATCTGATGAATGAGATACGAAAGAATAATCCTGAGATTTTCGACCAAATAAAAATTCCATACAATTATCAGATTGAAAGCACCTTGAAGTTTGTTATTTTGAAATACAATCAGGCAATTGAAAACGGAATTGGTTTAGTAGATTTTTTTAAGTCCATTGAGCATAAAACTTACCAAGCAAATAGAAAGTATGTTTCTGTGTTTAATAAGATTGGCAGTGAGCTTGCAAAAGGGATTGCTCCATCAGTAAAAGACATTCACTTAGCATCAAACTATTTTAAAAAAGAGGAGTCAATTACAAAAGAAATTTCCAGCAGTGCAGTACCCAATATAAGCTTGATTGTTTTAAAGCAAATGGTAGATTGGGATTCCAGAATGAAAATATTGTCTCAAGGCGAAAGAACATATATTGCTGATTTGGCTTATGAACTCAAACCGCTGAATCAATTTCATAAAACAAATGCTGAAAGGCACTTAAAAACTTTATTGAAAGCTGGTTTTAAAATTGAGTAATTTAACGGAATTATCGGTTAATTGGTTTGTGCTAAATTTGTAATTATAAATGTAACTGCCTGAATTACTTATTATATGGATAATATTCAAATCTTTTGATTAAAATTAACCTGTTTTTGTTATAATTTATAAATCAAATAGTTACAATTGTTTTTAGATATTACTCTAATTCTAATTTCATTTGGTTACCGCTATCTTCTACTTTTGGTGCTGATTTTAATACCTCAGTAGTTATTGATTTAGGCAGTCTCATTTGTTTGCCGTCCAATATTTCCTGAACAGTCACTATTTTAACCTTGCTGTACTCTATTCCAAGAAGTTCGTTTTTATACTCGCCTTGTTTATGGGCTTCATCAATCATGTCTTTTGTTGGGGGGTAAAGAGTAATGAAATATCCAAGTACCGCCTTTTCCCTTGCCATCACTCCAATAAGATCACGTATATAAGAAGGTTTAGGATGCTTATCCGATTTAACACTAAAGATTATTGGCATTTGCATAATTTCGCCATTTATCCTGTCACTAATTGATGCAGTGCCATCAATACCAAAATCTTTGCCTTTCTTATCGTTTATCGCTGCCCTATTGTCCGAATAAGTCAAAACACACCATTTCTCAAACTCCTTTCGTACCCTGTCATCCTTTTTGTTAGCAAGTGCTTCCGCTGATTCAAAGTCTTTTGGTACTCCTGACAAGGTAATGGATTCAAGTACTTTATCACCAAAACTATCAGAAAGTCGTTTCAATATAAGGCTTATACTGTGATAAGTTATGTCTATTCCTATCCATTTGCGCTTTATCCGTTGAGCAACAGCAATTGTAGTTCCGCATCCACAATAAGCATCAAGTACAACATCGCCTTCATCTGTACTTGCTTGGATAATTCTTTCTAATAGCCTTTCAGGTTTTTGTGTAGGATAACCTTGACGTTCAGGGTCATTAGCATTTAATATATTCATTGTCCACCAATCCTCTGGTACTTTTCCAAGGGGGTTAGGTTTGTAAACTTTATCGGTTCCTTTATGTTTTCCCCACATTGCATCATCCGTCCGACCAATCCCCTCTGCCTGATATGGTATTCTAATATTATCAGCATTAAATTTATATTCTTTACTTTTAGAATATCTGAATATTACATCATGTCTTTTCCCAAAATCAGTTTTTGATGAGCCACCACCTCTGTAACACCAAATAATTTCATTAATAAAATCACCTCCTTTTGGGCAAAAGATACTATCACAAATAAGTTTAAGATAATGACTTGCTGTCGGGTCGCAATGCAGATAGAAACATCCTGTTGGTTTTAAAACCCTTTGAATCTCTGCAATTCGTAAAGTCATGCTTACGAGATAAGCAAACAAGCTATTCCTTTCCAAAACCTTTTCTAATCCATTAATCAGATTTTTAGTTCGTTCAGTATATAATCCCCTATAATTGTTTACCAATTCATCTATTTCTTTATTTGACCTACTACTCCAAGACCAAGTATCCACAAACGCCTGTGCTTGAGCTCTATCTTCCTGACCAACATTCATGTAAATCTGATTGTAATTCCTTTTGGAATTAAACGGAGGGTCTATGTAGCTAAGATCAACGGAATCCTTTTCTATTCTCCTTAGAATATCTAAATTATCACCATAAAATAATTGATTTTTCCAGATTTTATCAGTTTTGCTCATGGTCTATTTTTATACCAAAATTACAACTAATTATGATTAAGCATAGACAATCTCACCAATGTTTCAAACATATCATCCAGCTTCCGGTTATTGAACTTAAAAGCCGTTTCTGCAACATATTTATCCAAATACCGAATATCCACGTGATGATGTTGCCCTTTGATCTGTCTTTCAACGATTGCCCAAAAGGATTCTATTGTGTTTGTATTAAGTCCCTTATAAGAATATAGCTTTGAATGGTCAATAACGATCTGGTTCATTATCTGTTTGAATTTCAAGTTACTTCTTGTCAAGTCGGTCATAAGTACCGTTTCTTTCCTGCTTTTGTTTACGTGTTTGTCTATCAGCTTGCGAAGTTCTGAAAATGTAGTGTTTTTTATAACCGATGCAATAACATTACCCTCCCTTTCAACAACCGCCCCAAGTTTCATATCACTTGCCCCTTCGCCACGTTTTTGGCTGCCTACCTTACAAGGTTTCTTATAATCACCTTCTTTGAAGGCGAATTGTCCTTTATACTTTCTTAGTTCAGCATCCAGTTCAGGAATACTTGCAGGAGTACCTTTTTTCTCTACCTGACATTTGCGCATATCCCTTGTGATGAGTTTCGTATCCAGTTCGACAATATCATTCAGGCTTACCTCATCATTCTCTATCGACATCAGGTCACGTATCTTGTGGTACATTGTCCATGCTGTTTCGTAATGAATGCCTAAATTCCTTTCAAGCTGCTTGCTTGAAATTCCTTTCTTTGCATCAGATACAATCGCAAAGCCATATAACCAGGTTCTAAGTGATAAGCGGGTATTATGAAGGTTTGTACCCGTTGTTACAGAAAATGACTTGAAACAATCCTTGCAATGAAATCTCATGTCTTTATTTCGTTCACCAACACCTAAGCTGCCACAATACGGACACGCTGGCTTTTTGCCCCATCGGAATTGTTCGAAGTATTTAACTGCATCCAGTTCAGATGGAAATCTATTTGATATTTCTATTAGGTTCATTTTTAAGTTTTTTTAATTCATCTTCATGATACATTTTTTTCATTTCGTCTTTAACTTTCTCACTAAATCCAAAACGTTCTAAATAGTCAATTAAAAATTTCCCATCATAAAGAATTTTTGCTTGTTCTTCTTCTGTCATTTGTTTAATAATCTTTTCGTTTACTATTGCACTAATAGCGGCTGTGTACAAAAACCAGCTTGAAAAGGAATCGGTATATGCTTTATATCTTTTTTCAATTTTTTCTATTAAGCCTTTTGTCTCTGCTTTTACAATCCAAACAATAGTAAAATGAAACCAAAGACATACCCCACCTGCAATAATTGCAAATATTAATGCTGTCCAGTTCATTGTTTTAAATGTATTTATACCGCCATCAATTTTAAAGAAAGTATAGTATGCTATAAATGTTGTGACGATGCTGTTAATTGTAAATAAAATGTTAGTAATCTTTTTCATAACTTTGCTTTTATGGTTACATCCTATAAAGCTACAAATTAGCTTTAATAGATATTTACCATTAAATAAATTTTATTTAATTTAAGGAGGATGAAAAAACGGCTCTAACCAATAAGCCGATAATTCCGTAATTTAATGCATTGCCGTTTAATGTTTAAAAGCCACCCCAGAGTCGTAAGCACATTTGCAAGCCCCCACGAGCCAACACTTAAACCAAAGGTTTGCAAAAGAGCTTCCACCTTACCCGCCTGAGTAACCACCTTTCAGGACGGTTTTAGGATTGCCCACCCACAAAAAAACCAATTATATTTGTGCTTCGTGGATATGTTGGAGCATTTTGATAATGACAAGAAAATAAAGGCTAAATAAATGACAAAAAGAAAGATGTATAATCAGCAAATAACAATGCACACTTTTTCGCAATCAGGAGTGCACAGGTTTTAGCAAATAGCAATGCACAGGTTTTCAATTATCCATCACTTTTTAAAAATAAACAGATTATGACAAACAAAAATGCAAGCGCACAATTAGCTGAATTGGTAAATAAGCATTTTGACAAAATAAAAACCATTGAAAAAGTTTCTCTCCTGATATTCTTTACCGGTTTTGTTTTATTTCTGATGAAGCAGACTAATTTAAATTTCGTCCTGATAATAGGGTCGATGCTTACAGCATTAACATATTTTTTGTGCGCATTTAAAATAGTTGAGACTGAAAACCTTGAAACGACTGGAATATTAAACACGATCTCATTTATCAATTTTGTTTATAAAATGACATTTATTTCATTGGCCATATCTTTTGTTTCGATGATTGGATTCGTAATTAATTTTGATAACCCGATGCATTTTATCGGCGGTGTGACGTTGTTGGTTACATTAATTCTTAGCCTGGTGACAAAGCTAAATGACAGGTCAATTCTATAT
>CAYGFI010000116.1:0-15253 GCA_964349045.1 uncultured Chitinophaga sp. | reverse complement strand
ATTTAATCTTAATAATTATGCGACGTTCACTTGTAATTGGTCTGATTACCTTAAACTTACTTCTTTTTTCATGTAAAAACAAGGATGCCAGCAGCCAGAATTCAGGCAAAACTCATAAATTTACTATTGAAGGCAAGTTTGAGAATGGAAACGGTCGGATGCTGTTTTTGCAAAAGATTGGCACTGAAAACTTCATTCCCCTTGATACGGTGATCATTGATGAAAATGGAGAATTTTCATTTCAGGAATCAACTACCATACCGGAATTTTTTATTGTCAGAACTGAAGGAGGTCCCTTTATAAACCTGCTGCTTTACGGTCGTGAAAAAGTAAAAATAACCGCTGACTATAACAATTTACTGAATTATTCTATAGAGGGATCTGAAGAATCTGAAAAGATCCAGAAACTAAATCTGGAAACCAACAGGGTTATTAACGAAATGGATAAATTCAATCTGATGACAAGGGACAGTGCAAACAGTCCTAATTATGTAACAATACGCATGAAGAATAATGAAGAATTTCTTGCGTTAATGGCCGGTCTCAAAATCTATTCCCAAAACTTTATTAATGAAAATTCAGGCTCACTTATCAGCTTGTTGGCCCTTTATGGTCAGGTTGGGCCTCAGATGATGGTTTTTCATCCCATTAAAGATTTACGGGTTTATGAAAATATCGATTCTTCATTGTATACCATTTATCCCTCGCTTCCGCTGGTGCAAAACCTCCATGAATATATCGCAGTTATTAAAGCTCAGCTGGCAGCACAACAGCAGCCAGCGCCCGGTGTGATGGCCGTTGGTACTGAAGCGCCGGATATTTCACTTTTATCCCCGGAAGGGAAAATAAT
Organism: uncultured Chitinophaga sp.; assembly: GCA_964349045.1. Taxonomy (GTDB): domain Bacteria; phylum Bacteroidota; class Bacteroidia; order Bacteroidales; genus JACJXF01. Next base: position 14,403 of record CAYGFI010000116.1, on the reverse strand, counting down.
TAAATTATCATCTTTAAGGGGAAAAATTGTATTACTCGACTTTTGGGCAGCATGGTGTCAGCCTTGCAGACATGAAAATCCAACACTTGTGGAGAATTATAAGAAATATAATAGCAAGGGTTTTGAGATTTATCAGGTTTCCCTCGACAGAACCCGCGAAGATTGGATTAATGGGATAAAACAGGATCAACTTAACTGGACTCATGTCAGCGATCTGAAATACTGGGAATCTTCAGTTGTATCTCAATTCAATATTAAGGGTATCCCTATGAATTACCTGCTTGACAAGGAAGGCAAAGTAATTGCCAGCAATCTGAGAGGACCTCAACTGGGTGAAAAATTGCAGGAACTTTTTAATGAATAGTACCCTAAACTTCAATAACTTAGGAACTCCAATATCTATGCACACCGGATACAGAATTATTACTTATTAAATCAAATAAGAGTGAATAAAAACTTAGTGATCATTTTTATAATTACAGCCCTGATGGCTGTTTCATGCAAAGACAAACCACATGCAATTGTAGAGGGGACCTTTAGAAATGCAGAAAGGAAAACTCTGAAGCTGGAATACCTCAACATTAATATAACCAACGTGATCGATTCAATACAGGTTAAAAGAGACGGTAGTTTCCGGCTTTCAGTTTTGGTGGAGCAACCCGGTTTATATATCCTGAAAAACGAAAACGGAAAGATTATCAATCTGATTATTTCGCCCGGTGAAAAAATCAAAATAGAAGGCGATTACCAGGAATTTGATAAGAACTACAGTGTCATCGGATCACCTGATTCAGAGTTTATCAGACAACTGGTTGAAAAACTTACTGATACAAGAAATCACCTGAAAGAGCTTGATGCGTCTTACAGTACTAAAGCTGATGTAACAGAATTCCAGGCAAATGAATATCTGAACCGCAGGAAGGAAATAGTTAAGGAGCAGAGGGATTTTTCAATTTCATTTATTATTGAACACCTTTCATCCATGGCAAGTGTCTATGCTCTTTACCAGAAACTCAACCCCGATGAACTGGTCCTTGGCGACAACAGGGACATTCAGTATATGAAAATTGTTGCCGACAGTCTTTCGGTTAAATATCCACAATCTGATTTTGTGAAGACCTTTGTCTATGATGCCCGTACCGCAGAAAAAAGATATTTAAACCTTATCGGCATTCAGAAGAAAATTATTGAATCCCAAACAGGCTTACCTGATATTATTTATCCTGATCCCTCCGGAAGCATGAGAAGTCTTTCATCATTAAAGGGCAAAACAGTACTGCTTTATTTCTGGTCGGTATATTCGGATGCATCTAAACAACAAAATCCGGTTTTTGAAAGGATCTATAAAAAGTATAAAAACAAAGGATTTGAAATATTCGCGGTCTGTATTGATAAAAATCCGGATAACTGGCTGAAATTGATTAAATTTGAAGAGTTAAGTTATATCAACACGTTCGGACCTGATTTCCCTGATTCGGAAACTGCACATTCCTATAACATGCGAACGGTTCCCGTTAATTATTTAATTGATAAAGAAGGTAATATCATCGCCCGGAACCTTTACGGAGATGAACTCGAAAAATGGCTCGATAATAAACTCTGATGAAGTTGATTCAAATCCCTGAAAATAAGAAAATCTATTTCCTCTCGGATGCACATCTGGGACTTCCTCCCCATGAAAAAAGTCTTGAAAGAGAAAAACTTCTTACCCGATGGCTGGATGAGATTCGGAAAGATGCTCATTCGGTTTACCTGCTTGGAGATATTTTCGATTACTGGTTCGAATACCGTAAAGTGGTCCCCCGCGGTTTTACCCGGTTGCTGGGGAAAATTGCTGAAATAACGGATTCCGGAATCCCTGTATATTTTTTCACGGGAAACCATGATGTCTGGGTCTTTGATTACCTCCCCAGTGAAACAGGTATACAGGTATTCAGAAAACCCCTTCTTATTGAATTAAACGGTAAGAAGTTCTTTATTGCACATGGTGATGGTCTTGGTCCTGGCGAAAAAGGATACAAATTACTGAAGCTGATCTTTACATGTTCCTTTCTGCAATGGCTTTTCGCCAGGATTCATCCCAATGCAGCCATAACCTTCGCCCATGCATGGTCAAAGCATAGCCGCCTTTCTAAAAACGCCTCTCTGCCTTTTATGGGGGAGGATAAAGAATTTCAGGTATTATTTTCAAAAGAGATGTTAAAAAAAGAACATTTCCATTATTTTGTTTATGGTCATCGTCACCTTCCTCTCGATATAACCATTGGTGAAAACAGCCGGCTTATCTGCCTGGGCGACTGGGTTTATAATTTTACCTATGCAGTGTTTGATGGGAATGAAATGGAACTTAAAACCTATGCAACTTAAAAGTAATAGTCAGGAAATAAATTAAATGGCTTCTTAACTTTTTTTGTTTTCATCCGTGTAAAATTTATTTTCAATGGTCGGATGGAACCCACATTAAGAGCTTTTATACATTTGTGTAGGTGTTTCTCGAAACATGTGGGTTTCATTATTTTAATTATTCTTTAATAGCAGCATCTCATTAAAACTTATGTATTAACCTGCTTAAAGGATATTTTTAACCATTCATTGAAGAAAATTTTACTCTTTAAATGCTTTCGGTATATTCTTTGTATGGTATTACTAAAATTCAACTTTATGAAACCCACATGTACTTCGAACACAAACACAATCACAACAAAATCAGACACATGTGGGTTCTCCCGCTGGTGCGGGACAGGCTATCATCCCACTAAAATAAATTATATACAGATGAAAAGAATATGTTTCTGGTTGGCGGCCACCTTAATTTATTCCGCCTTTTCGTTACATGCAGCTGACAATGTAAAAACTCTAAACTCAACAATTACCCATGTTACCGTTTTCAGCAGCGGGGCGCAGATTACCGGGATTTCAGAAGTTTCATTAGTTCAGGGGATCAGTACTCTGGCAATTCAGGGACTCTCGCCATATATAGATGAGCAAAGCCTCCAGGTAAAAGGAAGAGGGAAATTCACCGTTCTCTCTGCCAGCCTGGAAAAGAATTACATTTCAGGATTAAAAGAGAAGGAGCAAATTGAAGTTATCCGAAAGAAAATAAAAGAACTTTCTATCAGGATTGAAGATGAAAGACTCCAGACCGGTATCCTGAAGGAAGAAGAATCTTTCCTGCTTGCCAACAAAGACGCCGGGGGTAAAAATGAAAACCTCGATGCAGCTAATTTTAAGATACTTTTTGATTTTTACAAATCCAGCCTGATACTCATCCGTACCGATATCCTATCGCGTGAAAGAAAAATCAAAGAGTTGGATGAAGAGCTGGCAAAACTTAACAACCAGCTTTCAGTACTTCAAACATCAGAAAATATGCCTTCGGGACAGGTAATTGTTACTCTGAAAGCTGATGCCTCAACTGCCGGAATTCTTGAAATCAATTACCTGGTTCAGGGTGCGGGATGGTTTCCCTCATATGATATACGCATTGACAAACTCACTGAGCCAGTTTCCCTCATTTATAAGGCAAATGTTTATCAGAACACAGGAGTAGAGTGGAAAGACGTTAAACTCACTTTTTCCAACGCTGCGCCAAATCAGAGTGGAAATGTTCCATGGATCAATCCCTGGTATCTTGATTTTATTGTTTATGATAATTTAAGTTATCAGCGAATGGATAAAAAGGCAACTCCCTCCATGGCAAAGGGAGAACTACTTATGAGTATTCAGGATGAGGCAGAATCAACTGTCGGGTTTACCGTGTCAGACAACACAACCAGTATTGAATTCAACGTTGAAATTCCCTATTCTATTGAAACCGGTGGGAAATCGAAAAGTATAGATATGATGTATCTTGAATTGCCTGCAGGTTTCGAATACCAGGCCGTTCCCAAACTTGACCAGACAGCTTTTCTTGTGGCACAGATTCGTGAATGGCAGAAATATGATCTTTTAGAGGGAGAGGCAAACCTTTACTTCGAAAATACGTACGTCGGGAAATCCATGCTGAATTTAAAATTTATTTCCGATACTCTGAATTTGTCACTGGGCAGGGATTTGGGTATCATTGTTAAGAGGGATAAGCGTAAGGAATTCACCCATGAGAAATTTATCGGCCCTAATAAAGTCGTAACCCGCTCCTGGGAGGTATCCGTCAGAAATAATAAAAAAGAGAGTATAAAAATTCATCTTACAGATCAGATTCCTGTTTCCCAGAATAAAGATATTGTTGTTGAAACAATTGAACTTAGCGGGGGAAAACTAAATCAAAATACCGGACTTGTAACATGGGATCTTGATGTGGCGACAGGCCAGTCTAAAACCCTCATTTTGAGCTATTCCGTGAAATATCCAAAAAACAGCAATGTGAATGTGGAGTGAATTCTTCACGTACCCATGAACTCGACTGGAAATGGGGATATCCATTTTCCCGGGTATTAATGGTTATCGTAGCATTGATCATGCTTCTTTACATGCGTAGTAAAAAGTGGTTCTAAAAAAAGCGGGTGAACAAGGGGTATCCCTTCTTCATCCGCTCAAAATATAACCGGTAAATCTTAGAAAAGACTAATGGTTACGGTTAATCCGGCCATTACAACCGATACCATAGTCATTAGTTTAATAAGGATATTGAGTGAGGGTCCGGAGGTGTCTTTAAACGGATCTCCAACTGTATCACCAACAACTCCGGCTTTGTGTGCATCACTGCCTTTTCCGCCATAATTTCCTTTTTCAATATATTTTTTGGCGTTATCCCACGCGCCTCCGGCATTGTTCAGCATAGATGCAAGAGTGAATCCGGCGGTAAGTCCTCCGGCAAGCAAACCAACCACACCGGCTACCCCTAAAATAATTCCTACAGTAATTGGAACTGCAATGGCAATAAGTGAAGGAATAATCATTTCCCGCTGAGCGCCCTTTGTTGAAATTGCAACACATTTCGCGTATTCAGGTTTACCGGTACCTTCGAGAATCCCGGGAATTTCCCTGAATTGTCTTCTGACTTCTTCAACCATAGAACCTGCAGCGCGACCAACGGCTTTCATTGTCATCGCAGAAAACAGAAATGTCATCATTGCTCCGAGGAATATTCCACCTAAAAGCATGGGGTTAAAAATCGTAAGGTCATATGCCTCAGTAAAATCTTTGATGGTTGCACCAGTAAGCTGAACCACCCTCTGACCTTCCTGAGCAACAGGAATAATGGCCGCTTTCGTATTATAGAATATTATGTTTCCAACTTCCTGTATACCATCAGTTTTATCGGCTAATTTCCCGATCCACAATCTTACTTCTTCAATATAAGCAGCTAAAAGTGCGAGTGCAGTTAAAGCAGCGGAACCGATAGCAAAGCCTTTACCTGTAGCAGCAGTTGTGTTTCCAAGCATATCAAGAGCATCAGTCCTTTCTCTGACTTCTTTAGGCAGGTGAGCCATTTCAGCATTACCACCGGCATTGTCAGCAATAGGTCCAAATGCATCTGTTGCTAAAGTTATCCCTAATGTGGAAAGCATTCCAACCGCGGCAAAACCAATCCCGTAAACTCCCTGCGCAAAATCATGGAAACCGCCTGCAAAACCATAAGCTGCAAGAATACCTGCCACAATTGTTATCACCGGAACCCAGGTTGAAAACATTCCAACTGCCAAACCATCAATGATAGTGGTAGCAGGACCAGAAAGAGCCTGCTTGGCAATTCCACGGGTTGGTTTATACTCATCTGATGTAAAATATTCAGTTCCCTGGCCAATAATTACACCGGCAGTAAGACCTGCTACTACAGCTCCGAATACACCCCATGTAATCCAGTTGAAATAAGCCATTACAGCCAAAACGATTAATATTAAAACAGAACTACCTCCGGTACCCAATAAAAGTGCATTAAGAAGGTTTTTTTGAGAGGCCGATTCTTTAGTACGTACCATAAAAATCCCTATAATAGAAAGGATAATTCCAACTGCAGCAACAATCATCGGAGCAACAATAGCTTTTGTCTGATCTGCAGCAGATAACATTGGAAGTGCAGCGCCAAGTGCAGCAGTTGCAAGAATAGAACCGGCATATGATTCATAAAGGTCAGCCCCCATACCCGCAACATCGCCTACGTTGTCTCCAACATTATCAGCAATGGTAGCGGGATTTCTTGGATCGTCTTCAGGAATCCCTGCCTCAACTTTGCCAACAAGGTCGGCCCCAACATCGGCAGCTTTGGTAAAAATGCCACCACCTACGCGTGCAAACAGAGCCTGGGTAGAAGCACCCATTCCAAATGTCAGCATAGTAGCAGTAATTTCAATCATTTTCACATGATCAGTAGTACCCGGACTAACAAAATTCAGTCCTAAAAGGTGTACGCCTGTTTGCATGTGCTCAGGAGTATAAACAAGTTTGGTCAGGATGAGATACCATGCAGAGATGTCAAGAATGGCAAAACCAACAACGACCAATCCCATTACGGCACCACTTCTGAATGCTATCGTAAGTCCTTTATTCAACGATTGTGAAGCTCCCTGTGCGGTTCGTGCTGAAGCATGAGTTGCTGTTTTCATGCCCAGGTAACCACAAAGTCCCGAGAAGAAACCTCCTGTAAGAAATGCAACCGGAACAAACGGATTTTGCACTCCCAAATAAGCAAGACCCGTTAAGATAAGCACCAGAATAATAAAGATCTTCCCAACCACTTTGTACTGGCTGGACAGATAGGCCATAGCCCCTTCCCTTACATACTTTGCAATTTCTTTCATTCTGTCTGTTCCCTCGGAATTCTTCATCATGTCCTGATAAAAAAACCACGCGAATACAAGCGCCGCGATCGAAGCAGCGGGCACCAACCAAAATAATGCGTCTGAATTCATACTATTTATCTTTAAATTAGATTTAGAAATTATTATTGAATAAGGAATAAGCAAAGTTTAACAGGAGATTCCCGGAAGAATAAGGTTCAGGTATAAAACGGATAGCCTTCAAATCTTAGGTTTTAAATTTGAAGGGCTAAAGATATACAAAAATGTTCTTTAAAAACAAAAACCCGAAAAATGAAATGGAATTGATTTTTCTCATCAATTCTTCATCCTCTAAAAATTCAAATAAGATTAAATCGTCGTTAATTATTGATTTATTGTAACTTAAATGATTCAAAATAAAAATAAAGCTGGGATTTAATAAAAACTATATTTTTTCTCCTGACAAATATATTCTAATTCTAAATAAGAACGATTCATTTATATACCGGTATATCCGGTAGAGTAGTTGCACTCAACTTTTTACAATTTAATCGCTTTTAAAGTCAATATCCTAAAATTATGATTCAAATAAACAAATTTTGTGAATAATATAACAAAATAATGCCTGTCTATTCAATTTTTCTTTACATTTAGAAACCTAATAACCTTACAAAACCAAAACTATGAAGAAAATTCAGTATTCAGTACTATTCATACTGTTAATTTGCAGTTCAAACGTTTTCTCTCAATTATCCGACAGGATTAGCAGTCCAAGCACTTTTAAAGTTGGAACCCGGCCTGTTATGGGTAATTACGGATTATTTTTCGGTCTTGCCTATAACGAGCTCGAATATTGGTTTGATAATGATCTGGAATATAATGGATTGCCTATCGTAAGTCTGAAATACTACAGGACAGATCATAATGTTTTGAGAATCGGTTTTCAAACTTCAACAAAAAACAAGATCCTAAGTGGAAAAATTGACCCGCTTATTAATGGTGGTACTCTGGAAGAGAGGAAAATAATCGAAAATACTTCCAGGTTTACGGTTTACCCGGGATTTGAACGCCATTTTACCAGTTCCAACATTATGGATGTTTACCTGGGCACAACATTTCCACTGGGATGGAACAGGGAGAAGAATGTTAATAATTCAAGCTATACTAATGGTGACTTTAACGACTACTCACTGACTCGCACCAGCCTTACCTATGGGCTTGAAGGTTTTGTTGGAATTCAGGCTTTTATAGCCGATCTTCCACTGGCTTTAGGAGCAGATTTCGGCGCTGCTATAATGGGACATCTGTTTGACAGATATAAACATAATATTTCAAGCGAATTCGGCACATTAACTACCGACCAGGTTTATTATACAATTGATGATACCGGTGCCGGCATAAAGTATGAGTCGCTTAACCGGAGAGACTTTCAGCTTCAGGGTAATGTTAGACTCACAATCACCTATTTCTTCAAAAAATAATCAAACCTGATACCTATACATTATGAAACCTTATTTGGTAAGTATAAAAGGATTTTTATTAATCCTGGGCCTAATCGCATTTTCTTCCTGCGTTAGCATAAATACCAGCAGATCTGGCAGAACTGCTTCATTTTACCCGGATCTTGTAAGATTTGAACTCACATCCTCCGATTTTGAGTTTATAGGAGAAATGGACATTTCGGTGAAATATAGTCAGTATTTAGGTATTATAAGAATTTTTGAATTTATTAACGACAAAGAAGTTAGTAATCGTAACATCAATAGTATGAGCATATACGGCAAAAGAAACATACCGATGAGTCCGGTTCTTTATAGAGCCCTTTATGATGTATATGTTGAATATCCTGATGCGGATTTTACCATTCCTTCATATGTTATCGATGAGACAGAGAATCTGTTTCTGGGTAAGAAAATTAAAAAAACCGCCCGAATAAAAGTTTATAAACTAAAAATCTGAGGGAGCAAACTGAAACTTTGAAAAGATCTTTTTATCTCGGGTTAATGATAACCCTGCTTCTGATTTCTTGTCAGAAAAAAAATGAGAAGGCAGTGGTATTGCTTTCTCCTTTTGATATACATATAAGTGCACAATCCTCACAGGTTGTTGTGATTGAAGTTAACTGCAGCTCTCCATTCGAGTTGAAACAATTAATCATCAAAAGCCGGATTGAAGGGGAATACTCTAAAACAGAACTTGACACAAGTATTTCAGGTAAAACTTTGTATTTTCAATACGAATACCGGGTACCTGATTTAACCGATACCACAAGCATAACCCTTGAGTTCGTCCTGATAGACGCTTCCAATGAAAATGTCAGTAACTACAGAGTTATTAATGTTACTCCTTCTTTTGTTTACCTTACAGAAACAGCAGGACATGAGTTGTTCTCAGGAAACTCCGGTTTCCAAAACGGATACAACCTGGTATCCGGCACACCCAATTATCTACATTTAACCGATTCATCTGATGTACACATCGCTGATACAACAAACAGCGAAACGCTTTTATACCGCTGGATTTCGCCTGCCGGTATAAAGTTTGTAAAATTCAATGGCTTCGATTATGCAAACTGCACAAATGTCAGTGCCAAAGCTGCTTATAACGGAGGTGTAAAATTGGAATTTCTTAATAATATTTCTGTTGGCGATATTTACATCACAAAAATAAGAACGATAGAATTTCAAGAAATTTACCCTGTAATTAAAATTACAGGTATAATCAATCTGCCCGGGAGCGAGTCAGACCGCTACATTTTCAATATCAAAAAGTAGTTCTTCGTCGGAATTGGATAAAAACTCAAAATCATGATAGACCTTGAAAAACAATTTTTCAGGAAGTTTCTTGCAGTTCTAATTCTTGCAATGAGTCTGAATTATATTTCTTCTGCACAATCATTTTTCAGAATTAACTGGGAAAAAACACATGACTTCAACCAGAGTGACAAAATCCATTCAGTACTAAAAACATATGACGGTAATTTTATTCTTACCGGGGAAACAACCTCAGCTTCAATTCCTGGTCAAAAAATTCTGATGGTTAAATTAAACCCTAATGGGGAACTTATATGGCAAAAGACCTATGGAGGCTCATCAGACTGTAAATTTAAGACAATCTCCCCTACCGGAACAAATGATTTCTATATATTAGGCACAAAACAGCAGGGTTCATCAAATCCCTTAATCTGGGTAGTAAAAGTTGATAAGGAAGGTAATATACTCTGGGAAAATACAACCGGTGGAGGTGGAAAAGAAATAATAAATGATCTGTATGAAACGCCAGAAAAAGGTGTTTTTTTATGTGGCGCAAAAGAAATTAAAGGTAATAATGATACTGAGGCATGGATAATTAAACTGAATAAAAAAGGATCCATTGAGTCACAGTCTATGTTTGGAGCCAGATATATTAATGATGAATTTATAACAGTAGTCTCTGACAGGAATGGGGGATTTTTCCTTGCAGGATTCACCTCCGAAAAACTGGGAAGCCAAAAAATTCCATATATTCTGCATATGGATAGCAGGGGTTATAAAATTTGGGAGAAATCATATATTGGTTTCCCCGGGGCAATCCCATCTTCACTTTACTTAAACTCAGATGGATTAGTTGTATGTCTGTTGAACGTCTATTCAGGTAGCGGAGAAATTGTTAATATAACTAAAATGGTAATTGATCAATCTGGAGGATTAATCAATAGTTTCAGCACAAACCGCCTGGTAAATATTTCCAAAAACTCTTTTGCTTTTACTGATAATGATCATCTTATCTTATTGTCAATACAAAAGGAAGATCCTTCCATTAATTCCGATAAATACATTACCAAACTGGGACCGGAATTAAATCCGATTTGGATTAAATCCCTGGAAATGGAATATGTTACTTTGTCTTCGATCCACCCGATAGATAATTCAAATTTTATTACAGTCGGATGGACAGGACTTAATACCTATAAGCTTGATCTGAAAACTTTCACTTTTAGAGATTATTCCGGCAAGTTGATTGAAAGCTATATAAATCAGAATCTTATTGCCAATGCAGGGATGAACATAAATGAAACCCCAAAAGATTTTAAAGTAAGGATTGGAAATCCAAAATTTGAAACCTATGTTGCTCAATATGAATCAGAAGCAATTAAAAATCTGAAACTGATTCCAGAATCATACGCGTCAAATACACTGGAAGGTTCCGGCTCAAACCCTACGACGGTAGTTTCTGCCCGTGAAAACAAAGGGACATCCTCAGAAATTACTTTAAAAGGTAAATATTTTGCACTGCTGATCGCGGTTGAAGATTATAATGACCCGCAGATAAATGATTTAGATAAGCCAATTAAAGATGCTCAAAAATTATTTGATGTCCTTATAAATGAGTACTTATTTGAAACGCTTAATGTTACCTTTCTAAAAAATCCAACACGTGAGCAAATAATTTCTTCACTCGACCGGCTTGAAAAAGAACTAACCAAATCCGACAATCTGCTTATCTTCTATGCCGGACATGGCTATTGGAATGAGACTTCACAAAAGGGATTCTGGCTGCCATCAGATGCAAGTAAACAAAATACTTCTAATTGGATAGGCAATAGCTCTGTTAGTGATTATATTAGAAGCATACCGGCAAAACATACTCTGCTCATAGCAGACGCGTGTTTCAGCGGGAGTATATTCAAAACCAGGGCTGCATTCGGAAATCAGGATTTGTCAGCGATGAAATTATACGAATTCACCAGCAGAAAAGCCATGACAAGTGGCACTCTTACCGAAGTACCAGACAAATCTGTCTTTATTGATTTCCTGGTAAAAAGACTTTACGAAAACCAGGATCACTATTTACCTTCAGAGCAGCTTTTTTTTAGTTTCAAACCTGCCGTTCTGAACAATACTGAAAGTATTCCACAATATGGAGTTGTCGGGAATGCAGGCGATGAGGGAGGGGATTTTATTTTTATGAGGAGGAAGAAATAAACGCTACCCGGCCCAGCCTTCCCTGTCAAGATTCCTGTAGTTTATCGCCTCCGCGAGATGATATGTCTGGATATTCTCCGATCCTTCAAGATCGGCAATAGTCCGGGAAACTTTTAATATACGGTCATAGGCTCTTGCCGAAAGTCCCAGCTTTTCCATAGCGTTTTTCAGCAGCGCCTGCCCATCGTTATCAATCCGGCAATATTTTCGTAACAATCTGCTGCCCATCTGGGCATTTGAATAGATGCCGTTTGATTCTGAAAACCTCTTCTCCTGAATACCTCTTGCTAATACAACTCTATCGCGAATTACAGCGCTTTTCTCTGCTTCACGCAATTCCGATAGCTGACGAAATGGCACGGGAACAACCTCAATATGTATGTCGATGCGGTCGAGAAGTGGTCCCGATATTTTTGTCAGGTATTTTTTTACAATTCCCGGACCACAAACACATTCTTTCTCGGGATGATTATAATACCCGCATGGACAAGGATTCATACTGGCTATCAGGGTAAAATTTGCAGGGAACTCGATGCTGAACCTGGCTCGGGAAACCGTAATTACCCTGTCTTCAAGTGGTTGCCTCATCACTTCCAGCACGTTTCGTTTAAATTCGGGTAATTCATCAAGGAATAAAACACCGTTGTGAGCCAGGGAAATTTCCCCTGGCTGAGGGAAGTTACCACCCCCGACAAGGGCAACATCTGAAATAGTATGATGAGGGCTGCGAAAGGGTCTCCGGGTCATCAATGATGTATTTCTCCCTATTTTACCTGCAACGGAATGAATTTTAGTAGTTTCGAGAGCCTCTTCCAGGCTAAAAGGAGGAATAATCGTTGGCAGTCTTTTCGCAAGCATCGTCTTTCCCGCGCCAGGCGGACCAATCATTAACAAATTATGATTTCCTGCTGCTGCAATTTCAAGAGCTCGCTTTACATTTTCCTGTCCCTTTACTTCCGAAAAATCAGTATCAAAATGGGTAAGCTTATTAAAAAACTCTTCTTTTGCGTTAATTATCAGCGGTTTGATTAAATTTTCTCCATTTAAAAAACCTACTACATCAGAGAGGGTTCGCACCCCGATAACTTCCAGACCATCAACAACTGCCGCTTCCATAGCATTTCCTTCCGGTAAGATCATTCCCCTGAAACCCTCATCTCTGGCTCTGATTGCCATGGGAAGACCACCGCGCAGGCGCTGAAGACTGCCATCGAGAGATAACTCCCCCATGATAACAAATTTCTCCAGTAAGCTATTTTTAAGTTGTTCCGATGCGGCCAGAATTCCAATAGCCATAGGAAGATCATAGGCCGAACCCTCTTTTTTAATATCTGCCGGCGCCAGGTTTATAACTATTTTTTTACCCGGCCAGTGAAATCCATTGTTTTTTAGCGCCGATTCGATTCTTTGCTGACTCTCTTTAACTGCATTGTCGGCCAGTCCGACGATACTGCATTTTATACCGGTCGAAATGTTAACTTCAATGGTAATAATGTCTGCATTAATACCATGAACCGAACTGGCATATGTTTTTATTAGCATGATAACAGATATTGCATATACCTGTTAATGCCGGGAATTTGAAAAAATCAGCGTTCAGAAAGAAATATTTTTAATAACCGGAAAGTTAAAAATCAGGTTTTACTTCCAGAATATGGGGATTTCTGACAACCTGTTTGATATATTTAAACATCTTTCCTCCATGAACGGCATCCACCAACCGGTGATCAAGAGCTGCACCCAGAGACATTATTCTTCTAATAACTACCTGATCATTTATCACCACGGGCTTTTTGGATACGCCTCCCATCACAAACACTATGGCTACATTAGCCGTGGGAAATAGCGCCGGGTAGCCCATGTCGAGTCCGATGCTCCCGATATTGGTTATCACTACCGAACCAAAACTGTTGCCTGAGAGTCCGAGCATTGGAATGCTTATTCCCCAGTCGATGGTAATGCGCTTAATAAGTGAAAAAATCCAGTTTCGAAAGGGCCATGGAATGGCGGCAAGAAATCCCTTTAGTCTCATAGTCTTGCTCTCCAGTCCTGAACGTGAACTTTTTATGCTTTCATTCAGCACGGCTGCCAGTTCAGTCAGATTGAGCTGTTCCGCTTCACAGACTTTTACGGAACTCATCTGCTTTTCCTCATTCAATATGCTTACCATAACATCTACATGCTCCCTCCCGATAACATTTCCCCTCCTGATAAAGGAGTTAAGCTCCGGCACCTCATACTTCAAGGCCCTGTCAACAATAAGCACAAAAATATGGGTAAGTGTAATCTTCAGTCCCTCCTTCCTCTTCCTGCTTACAAACTCCTCAAGATCAGTAACGTCAATTTCTACCGAGCCAAATACCTTGGAGTCGACCGGTTTACGGTAAATAGCAGATGCTACTTTGCGCCATTCGTTATTTAACTGATCCATATATTCTCATTCACTCATTCACTCATTTACTCATTCACTCATTTACTCATTTACTCATTCACTTATTCCCTCATCCACCCATTCACAAAATATCTCATCCAGCCATCCCTTTCTCAATAATCTCAATCAAAATATGTATCACTTTGATATGTATTTCCTGTATCCTGTCGGAATATCCCTTATGCGGAACCCGTATTTCAACATCAGCGAGTTTAGCAAGTTTACCACCGGTTTTCCCGGTTAAGGCAACAATTTTTATTCCTTTACTCCGGGCTACTTCGCAGGCTTT
>CAYGFI010000115.1:11634-15277 GCA_964349045.1 uncultured Chitinophaga sp. | reverse complement strand
GTGGTATCATTTTGGTCTGTTTGGTGGTAAGGTTCTAAATCCTTGTTAAAAACTAAGTAAAAATAAACTTATAATTGTAACTGCAATAATTAGTTTTGCTTCTCTAAACGCTCTCAAAGAAACATTTACTGATGATAAACCCTGGTAATTCATAATATTTCACTTTTAAAATTCATAAATCATATCTGCATAGATACAAATACCTGTTATCATGTAACAAATATTTATGAATGAATATAAGACATGCTGTAATTGGTTGGAAAACTCGGCTATATTGGCTATGTATTCGCGGTTTAAATTGACTACCTCCATTTATCCCTTCCTGAAGTAATTTTATCATGATCGTTTCGGTTAAAACCAAATTTAATAATTTTCATAGAGTTTTTCCTAATCTTTTTGATTTTTGGAGTTTGGTTTCGGGATGTTCAGAAATATTCAGACTTTTACAAAAGATCGGTACTCGTTCCCACCACACTCTAGCGAATCCGAATGAAATTCTCTGTTAAATCCGGATTCGGGGATTTGTCAGGCGGGGAATTGTTTGGCAATTTGAATTCAATAATGTCTTTCACTTCAAGGATCAGTCTACACTTAGTCCTATACATTAGTAGCTTATATTAATTAATCCAAGCTTCAATTTTAGTCTTTAGTTTTTCTACAAGTTCTGTCAAGTCTTTATATATTATGTGAGGGTAATGATTTGTATCAAAATGGGTTTTTGAAAAATCGTCACTATGGCATAAGTAGATTACTGGTCTTTTTAATCCTAATGCAAAACCCGCTTCGAAGTAAACACCGTGGTTGTGTTGCGTAAAATCCGCAACTAAAAATCTACACTTTCTAATTTCCGCTATTATTGAGTCATTAATAGTCATATCAGCATCAATATGAATTTCATCTATCAAAATCGATTTATATCCTGCCTGATCGATTGCTGATTTTATAGATTCTCGAGTGCTAGATAAATCTTTAGAGAATGACATTGCGACAAAGCATTTATCCGATTCTTTTCCGGATTCATTTAGTTCTATGACTCTTGATAACCCATTAAATGTTAGTTCAATTCCTATAAAATCAATGCCATCGTGTGATGAAGCATCTGTCCCGCTTATTAACCCCTGATGATACAATGTAAACAAGTAAAAGACCATTTCAGAATAATTCCTAAAATATAATCTTTTTGCAAGAACCTGTCTATCTTCATTATTTGGAAACTCAATTTGTGAACCTTCGTATTTCTGTAATGAATGTAAGTAAGTTAAAAGATAGGATATTTTTTCTTCTGGAGTCTTTGGAACAGCAGCCTCTTTTATAAGTAATTCAAGTTTTTCATTGTCGAGAATGGGCGAATCTTTTGTGAAAAAAACTGAAGGAATTTTACTATTTAGTATTAATCCTTGTAGTATATGTATGTTTGATTCAACAAAATCATTGTTTTTATGATCATAATGAAATCTAAAAAGCATTCGCTTTTCATGTATTTGCACAAAGTATTCAACCAAGTCCCAAGATGAAGGAAAGTTTTCAGTATTTAAACCAGTAATATGGCATAATCTTGGTGCTGGCATCATTCCCATGGTCGAATGTTTTTGAATACTTTACAATTCTTTGATTTAGTAAATTTAACTATTTCATCCAGTTATTAAATAATATTCATTTTACTTTTTCCTCAATCGAATCGAAACAGGTGAAATAATATCCACCAATAAAACATCCCCAAGGTTAAAATTACTTTGAATCCACTCAGTTAATTCTTTACGGCCCCGAATTCTTGGTGTTCCATTATTATTAGCCTTCCTGTCAATGACCCCATGAATAAAACTGTTTGAGTCTGCACCAAGTTGAATTCTTATTATTTCCTGGTCTTCACCAAATCTATCAGAGTATCTGCGTCGAACATTAAAAAAACCCTGTCCATAGTATGCAGGCCATAATATCACTTCAATTGTGTCAGTGGTAATATTTTGAGTTGTTATCTGAGGACGATACTTTTCCTTTATGACAACTTTTTTGAACCTATTTTCTTTTTTTCTCCCGGTAATATTCCATTCCGGGTTAAATTCATTGATTAAAGTATCTTCAAGTCCTGCTGCAACACTTAGCTTAAAGTCTCCAAATTTAAGCAATCCGTCGTCAGGGAGAATATATATCTCCAAAGGTAAACCATGACCTAATAGGGTCTTAATTTTATCATTAACCCGAATATTTGTCCGCTGTGTGGATCCGGGCTTTTGATATCCTTTCATCCTATTGGACAATGTCTGAGTTGTTTTGCCGATATACTTTATTTCATTTCTGGAAACAAAGCTGTACAAGACACTTTTCTCAGAAACATGAGAAGTTAAGGAAAACTGGATTTGGGAATTGTTTAGGGTCCATTCCCCTACTTTGATATAACCTATTTTTAATAAATTATTCATGTGAGTAGGTATTGGAATTAATACATAACACTCAATATCTCCTTGTTCCACCCGTTGAATACATAATTAACTCGGCTGTTCGATACTTCGTCATTGGATAACCAATAATATTAATGACATTATTGTGAATCATTTCATATTCAGGGATATTAGTGAGATAATCACAAAAATTTAAATACGATAGATAATCTTCAAATTTATTTATTCTATAATCATATGGAGGATTCCCTGTTAAATAAAGGTACACTCTACTGTCCCAAATTGCGAATATCTCAGGATTAATGAAGTGAAGAAGTTTTGATGAGCCAACCAATGAATTATTAAACAAACCTTTTAATATTATTAGTTCTTCGACTTTAGGAACAACACCCTTTCTTGCCCTATTTAGTATCTCTATGGATTCTTCAAATTGATCTGATTGAAACTCGAAAATTGTTGGCATCCATCCATATGTAAAATTAATACCAATAATAAGGTCATGTTTAGTAATTGTTTTGATCCTGTTGAAATACATTATGAATTCTTGGTATGATATATAATCAGATCTGTTAATGATTTTAAATGAAATCCCATCCTGGAGAAATCTTTCTAAAGGGACATTTCTCCTATAAATTTCTATCATTGGATCTGATATTTTCATTTCCTACGTTTGCTGTTGAAGGATTTTAGGTGATGTCAATTACTTAAAAACTTCAAATCATCACCTGTCAGTATTTTTATTACATAAGAAAAGGTATCCGCAGAAATTGCTTTACTTAGCGTCAAATCAAATAACTTACCTTTTAAAATTTCGACCCAGTTTTTCTTTTTCAAATTCTTTAATTGTTCTTTTATATCCTGTATTTCCTCAAATATCACTTCTTGCCCTAATCTAATATCAGTTAGTAGGTTATCAATCTTTACTGAAAACTCTTCAATTTCTTTTTTAGAAAAATAATCATTTGCATTGTATGATTGGCTCTCAGAAATATACCAATTCAGTAATTCAATAAATGGTTTAAATAGGAAAATATTAAAATCCTCCTTCCATTGGTCATAATCACCGTTACTATCATACCAGCGATGTGTAATGTCTAAATAAACAGTGCTAAAATTCTTTTCTGATTTAAAAGTTTGATAAATTATGAAAAAACCAAATGCACCTTGAAATTCTGGCGTTTTTAAGCTATTAATAAGATCTTTTTTGTCTTTATTCCAATTTGCAGTAATAACAATTGGGATTT
>CAYGFI010000115.1:0-11624 GCA_964349045.1 uncultured Chitinophaga sp. | reverse complement strand
GTTTATTATATAAATGCTCTCTATCAATAAATTCAACTTCAAGTGCATAACCATGAATTTTATCTTCTAATTCCTCGATATTTAAGTTTCTCATGCTTTTTAAATTATGTTGCCAGACTACTTTTTATATAACGGGCCTAAATATTCATCTATCACAATGAAAGTAGACCTACGATAATACATGAAATTGCAGGAGAACTGGTTATAAATTTGAAGGTTTTAACAATTTAATATCACTTAATAATACTCCCTAATATAATCATAAGCCCTGTTAAAAAGCTCTTCATCCTTTATCTGATACTTCGTCCATAAGACCTTTCTCAATTCTCTTTTTACTTCCCTTTCTCCAACTGTTGAGTTTTGCCAGCCATCAAACCGGACCACTCTTACAATTTCATCAATGTCGTTTACAATCCTTTCAACAATGGCCGGGGTGGTATCGGTTTTAAGTTCAAGAAACAATTCAGTCAGAGCGGTTTTTGCACTTTTCTGATCCTCTTTTGTGTCGGACTGTTTTTCTGCCTGTAGAGTTTCTTTGGCTATCTGGCAGAGTTCTTTAATGAATTCAATGGAGTTGATTAATCCCTTTTCTGCCTTATCCCGGATAGCTTCAAGACGTTCACTTAATTTTTTGAAGATTGGATTATGTCCGTGTTTGTTGAGTCGACTAACAAGGATTTTCATGACTTTCTTTGCTTGCTCGGGGTCTTTTTTATTCATCAGATCATCAATCAACTCGCCATCTAAAACCATTTCTTCCATGTCGTGATGGATTCCCGAAACATGAATATGCTCATGAATGAGTGCGGTTGTCTGAGCGCCCAGGGCATGCCAGAGCAATCTTCCGTTGTCGTCCGAGGCAGGTTTCACAGATGTGTAAATCTGTGACATCCATTTATAATCTTTTTGAAATTGGTTTAAAACAGGATCCGGGGATAAAGCCTCCCATAACTTAGTGAGACTGCTAAAATCCTTGGCAAAGGCATCCCGCTTTTCATTGGTATTTATGCAATCCTGGGCTTTCTGAAGACCTTCAAAACCGGTAATATTTCTGTCAATTCCCGTAAAATGAAGTAAACATTTTTCCATCCATTCAGGAAGTTTATCCAATAATTCCTGCAAATTGGTAATAACGGTTCTTACACTTTCCTCATCAAATGCAAGGGCTTTTGCAGTGTCGTCAAATACTCCGAAGTAATCTACAATTCTTCCGAATGTTTTGTTTGGAAATAAACGGTTGGTTCTGCAAATCGCCTGTAATAGTGTGTGGTCTTTTAAGGATTTATCCAGGTACATGGTCTGTAAAATCGGAGCATCAAATCCGGTTAAAAGTTTGGCTGTAACTATTAAAAACTTCAGGGGCGAATCAGCATCATTGAATTTCTCAACAACTTTTTCCTGCTGGTCTTTGTCCATTGCCCACAATTGCTTGAACTCAAAATCATCGTTGGCAGAGATACTGATCACTACTTCGCTCGCTTCAGGATTTATTAATTTATCTAATTCTTCTTTGTATTGAATACATGCCCCGCGGTCGGGAGTTACGATCATTGCTTTTAATCCCTCAGGCTCTACATGTGAGTTAAAATGCTCAACAATATCGGATACAATGGTTGAAACTCTTTCAGGGGATTTTAAAAATACCGACATTTTCGCTGCCTTCTGACTGAGTTTATTCCGGTCTTCCTCACTCAGGTCGTTTGCCATTTCTTTAAAAGCTACATCCAGTCCTTCCTTGTCGATATGATAATCGGGAAGTCTTGGCTCAAAGTGTAATGGCAAAGTCGCATTATCCCGTATACTTTCCTGAAAGGTGTAACGACTCATGTAACCACCGCTATCCTGTTCTGCGCCAAAAGCCCAGAATGTGTTCTTATCGGCCTTGTTGATTGGCGTTCCTGTTAATCCGAATAAAAAAGCATTGGGCAGGGCATTACGCATTTTCCTTCCTAAATCACCCTCCTGGGTTCGGTGGGCTTCATCAACCATAACAATGATGTTCTCCCTTTTATTCATATCGGGATAGGCATCTTTGAACTTATGAATCATGGTAATGATGATCTTCCGTGAGTCCTGTTCCAACAACAGATGAAGTTCTTTTATGGTATCAGTGGTAATCATGTTCGGAACATCCGCTGTATTGAAGGTCGCTGTAATCTGGGTATCCAGATCAACCCTGTCGACTAAAATGATCACGGTTGGGTTATTCAGATCCTGTTGTTTCCTGAGTTTCTGAGCTGCAAATAACATCAGCAAAGATTTACCTGATCCCTGAAAATGCCAGATCAAACCTTTCTTAATTATTCCTTCTCTTACCCGTTCCACTATTGCATTTGCACCTTCATATTGCTGATACCGGCAAACGACCTTTATTTTTTTCTTTTTACTGTTAGTGGCATAAACCGTGTAATACTGAAGAATATCCAGCAGAGTAGAGGGTTTAAGTAAATGGGTTAATTGCTTGGCAACATCATGCAAACCTATGAAATGTGCCAGCTCATCTTTCTCATCCTCCAACCGCCATGGGGACCAGAATTCCAAAGGGGTTCTTACTGCGCCAATAAAAATTTCCTTACCTTCTGTTGCAAACGAAAACACATTAGGAACAAACATTTGCGGAACAGCATTTTCATAAACCACATTGATATCATGTGCTCCATCAAACCATGTGACTGCAGGACGAACGGGCGTTTTAGCTTCCCCTATAACCAAAGGAATCCCATTTACAAACATCACAATATCCGGGATTTTGGTTTCCCGGGTTCGCATTTTAAACTGATTAGTAAGCAGAAAACTGTTGTTCTTCAATACCTCAAAATCAATTATTTTAATGGCTACATGTTCATTATTCTTTCCAATGGGAAGGGAAACTTCGTTTCTCAGCCATCTGGCAAATTCTTCATTGGCACGAACCAATCCTACATTGTTAACCGTAATGAGTATTGCCCTGAGTTTATGAATTATTTCGTCTGCTTTATCGGGATTGGTTGAGATATCAGGATTAAGACGGCACAGAGATTCTTTTAATTCCTTTTCAAGAAATACATCCGTTGCATCTCTTTGCAACAATTCTGATTGAACATACTTCCATTTTACAGAATCATATTCTAAAATCTCCTCAGCAACCATGCCTGCTTGCACATAGTTAAGATTCACACCGGTAAGTTGGTGAATTATGAAATGCTCGACAGTGTTTTGTTCGTTAAAAAAACTCATTAGTCAAGAATAATTCTGTTTTCAATTCTTAGAACATACTTTGTTTCAGTATAAAACTGGTCCATACGCCTTGCTTGGCTTTGTTTGAATTTGGGATGTTCACTATTGGCAATATAAGCCTTCTTTTTTGTGAAATCTTCTGCGTTTTGTGTTTTTTCAAAGTATCCAATAGTCGTCCGGAGTTGTTTCTCAGCATCTAATACCCAAGTATTTCCTATAGCGCCTCTTACTTTCAGCTCAACAAATATCACCTTTGTATCATAGGTCAAAACTCCATCACAGCGTTTGTCCATCTTACCATCTTCTCTTTTTAATTCGACACAATTATCAATTGCTGTAAATGTAACTTCATATTTTTCTTCATTTACAACAACGGCTATCCATTTGGAGCCATCACTTTCATTAATGTAAGCCGGGTTATTTTGGGGAGGAGGATCATCGCACAGTCCAAAGAGTTTACTTCTTGATTTGCACTGGCACTTTGCCTCAAAAAAATTAATACTCATAGCCCTTGTTGAATTTCTATAAGCTGAGCAAAAAGTTCATTACTTTCTCCAAGCTCAAAATTTAATTTATTTTCATCCGATGGAAGATCATCATAGGTTATAAGTTTTTTAACAACACCATTATTTTCATCCAATTCATATATAATTATTTCATTTGGTTTAACTGCAGAATCAAAAGGTACAATTTCCTGAAGTTTATTTCTATCATCTTCTGTTTTCACGATATCATAAAGAATGCTTGCTTTTATAGTAAGAGTCAAATAATTAATAATATAGGGACTATGTGTTGTCATTATAAGCTTGTTTCCACTAGTCAAATTATTGAATTCCAATAAACTTTTAAGGATTTCCCATTGAGAAGTTGGAAACAAGTTTTGTTCCGGCTCTTCGACAATATTAATAAATGCAGATTTATTGAATTTGGATGATAAGACAGATAGCGCGATTCTTCTTTGTTCTTCAGACAGGTTATTGTTTGACCAAATATCAGCAACACCTTTCTTAAAGCGTTCTAATTCCTCGCCACTCATAGGTTCCTTTGTTATTTCAGATTGTTTTTTGACCGAATTTGAATGGAACCAGGAAACCAGAAAAAGAGGAACCAAAGATTGAAACCCACTCGATGATTCTGTTAATCTTAACTTATAATCACTACCCTTAATGTTTACAACATCATTTAATTTATCATACTCTACATCTACATCATTAATTGGAAGTCTTATCAGTGATTTTAATTCATTTTTTGCCTTGTCGAATTCTGCTAAAAACTCTTTCAAGGAATTTGAAGTCAATCGAAGTTCTTTTGGGGACTTTACATTAGCAATAAAATTTCTTTCAGCTGGAACATACATTATTTGAGGTAGGGAATAATTGTTATTTTTTACTTCATTTATTATAAGTATTCCTTTCTCGTATTTTATATGGTATGCATCACCTTGATACTCAATTTCAGTACTGTCAAAAAGAGTGGCGTAATTACTAACATAATTTTCAAGGCGATGATAAGTTAAATATTGATTTTTCAATATGTTTTTTGCCGAAAACCACTTTGCATTATAATCACCCCTAACAAGAGCCTTTTCAATCCAGGTAAATGTAGAAATTAGTTTCGCTACAGTACTTTTCCCACTTCCCTGATTACCGATAAATACAGTTACCTTCTTTACATCCATCCACCCATCATTTTCCAGATAACCTTCTTTAATCGGGCCGAAATTCTTAATTTTTATTTTGCTCATAATAAATCCTTTGATTCCAAAATTACACTATTTTCTCTTACCCTAAAATCTCATTCAATAACTTCTGTTTCAAATTCTTTAAGGTTGTTTTTTGCTGTTTAAGTTGTCCGAAGGTTACATCAAACTGTTTAAACACAGTTATTAGTTCCTTTTGTTTCTCTTTCTTTGGCAGAATGAATTCCTGTTGAGCTAAGGTCTTATTTTTAATTGTCGGTGAAAGTGAACCCTCCGAAATTTGAATCGCTCTGCTCATAAATGCGTCAGACTGCATAAAAAAAGGCAGGAAATCCTTTTCAATATTGTTTTCATTGGCTCTTAAAATCATACTGTGAGCGGAAGCAATTCCATCAAAATGAGAAACAGCAACTTTTCGTAAGTAAGCTCTTCTCTTACCAAAAATAATGTCTCCCATGTAAATTTTAAGTTTAGTTCCAATCACATCGTCAGGCGTTCCGGTTCTTTCAATTTTCAAGTTATCAGCATCTAAATGCTCTAAACCAACATAGGTAGTTAGTTCTGTTTTCTTTGGTTCAACCCTTTCTGAAATATTGATAGCTACCTTATCAAACCTTACCGTTTCAAAGTCTGCTTCATGTAAATGTGTTCCAAATTTTTGTGCTTCTGAAAATAAATCGCTGAGAAGTTTATTTTTCAATTTTAACAAATTCTTCTCCTGCTCTTCAATCTGCTCCATTGAAGTTTCTATGGCTTGAAAAAGTGAAGCTATTTGTTTTTGTTCTTCGATGGGTGGAAGTGGGATTTTTAAGGTTGCAAGGTTTGTTGTATTGACATTAGGTTGAGCTGAGCCAACTTTAATCCCACCTAACTGCGAATTATAGTTTGGTGAATTTAAAAATGAAAAGAAAAAATCTGGATTGATTGATTCTTCTTTAAGGACTACTCTCAACATATATGAGGCAAAAATGAATCTACCTTCAGATTTATGAATGTATGCTTTACCAGCAGTAGCGCCACTTCTGGCAATAAGAACATTGTTTGGCTTAAGCTGATATTTTGCAAATGTCTTTTCATCAACAGTAGCAAATCTTAATCCATCGTTTAATTTACCGTTTTCATTGACATCAGTTATTCTCAAAAGAATTGTGTTGCCGTAATCCTCTGAACTTGTAGTTAAACCATACTCAATATCATGGCTTACCATTTTAAGTGGTATAGATTCCCAAGTATTCTTTCTCAAACTCATGCTTCTATTCCAATATTTTTAAGTTGATTAAACAAATTGTTAATTGATGAATTAATTTGCTTTTGTCCAGCTATTATATCTGCAATTAATTTTTCAGTGTTGTGTTCATTATCAATAGCAATATGTTTCACATATAATTGAATGCTTAGATTTCCATTGTTTGCTAAAACATCTTTGCAACTGATAATTTTTGTAAACCCTACTGTATCCTTAAACATCCAATAAGCATCGCTAATCCTTTTTATATTCTTTGGTTCCAGCCAGGCATTGGTTCGTTCTATATGTAGTTCTTCTTTCGCATCAATAAAAATAATTTTACTTTTTCTTTCTTCCGGTTTTTTCATACGACAAACCAGCAAACAGCTTTCCATACTACTGTTGTAAAACAAATTTTTCCCAAGTCCTATAACGGCATCGACATAGTCTTCTTCAATCATTCGCTTACGAATATCGCTTTCCACATCCCGGAACAAAACTCCATGTGGCCACAATACCACACAACGACCGGTTTCAGGATTCAGACTTTTCATAATATGCTGCTGAAATGCATAATCGGCACAACCTTGTGGTGGAGTCCCCCAGATATTTCTTCCAAAAGGATCATTCATCCATTTTTGTTGGTTCCACTTTTTAACGCTATAAGGTGGATTTGCCATGATAACATCAAACTTTTTAAGCTCATCGTTTTCAAGGATCTGAGGGCTGTCTAAGGTGTCTCCCTGTACAATCAGAAACTCATCAACATTGTGCATAAACATGTTTATGCGGGCAATAGCAGAGGTTATCAGGTTAAGTTCCTGTCCGTATAATTTTAAGGTCCGGTATTCTTTACCATGCTCCTTCAGGTGCAAGGCAGCGCTAAGAAGAATTCCACCGCTTCCACAGGTTGGGTCATAAATACTTTCGGTACTCTTTGGATCAGTTATCTGGGTCATAAGTTTTACCACTGTACGGTTGGTGTAAAACTCAGCGGCCGTATGTCCGCTGTCGTCAGCAAATTTCTTAATGAGGTATTCGTATCCTTCACCCATAATGTCATGAGGAACCTCTGCAATGGTGAGTTTCATTTTGCTGAAATGCTCAATCAGATCCAGCATTTTTTCGTCACTCATCCTGCGTTTGTTTGTCCATTGGGCATCGCCAAACACATCATGTAACATTTCAAAGTTTTCTTTCTCAATACCATTCAGTGCCTTTTGCAAAGCTGCACCCACATCCACAGTTTTCTTTCTTATATCCTCCCAATGGCAACCTTCAGGGATCTGAAACCGGTGGTTTTCTGCAAATTGTGCATAACTTAAATCGTTTCCGCTTTCTTCCAACGCATGCTGGTATTCCTCATCCCATAGGTCGCTTACTCTTTTAAAAAATAACAGGGGAAAGATATATTGTTTGAAGTCGGCGGCGTCAATCATTCCGCGGAGGATGTTGGCGGCATCCCACAGGTAGACTTCTAATTGTTTCTGTGTCATTGTTTATTGAAAATGATTAGAACTATAAATTGGAATGGAAAAAATTCACACTAAGTTAAGTAAATCCCGCCAGGTTTTGCAAAAACAATTAATAAGGGAAGGATTTTAAGTCTGATCCGTATTATCCATTCAATTAACCGGAAAATACCGCGCCGGCTTGTGCTCTGAAATATACTCAACTTATTGAATCCCCACAGATAGAAAAAATTCCGGACAGCCTGTGCGATTATGATTTCCCCGCCTTCTGCGGGGCAGGCTGTGCAACACGGATTAATGTTAGATCTCCTCTCCTTTGGCGGGGCAGGCAGTTCCTCGACCACACACAGTCTTATTTATTGGCGGTATGTGCATTACTTTCTCTTGTCTTTATGTTCAAAATACTCATATGTCTTATCCATGTTGTAATAATAAATATTCTCAAAAGGAGTTCCTCTATATTTAAATTTGCAAAACACATGAGGACAGATATAATATTCATCTCCTTCTGTATCATAGTCAACAATGTCTGCAAAATTTATCTGACCTACTTTTGCAACTTTTACTAAATCACCTGTTGATTTTGCTCCATATACAACTTTATCCCATGTATAATCTTCAAAGACTTGAATTTCTTCTATCCCAATTATAAATTCCATTCCTTTATGATAAAGAGATTTTATTTCCGCTCTAAACCATGAATACTCTCCAAACTCGTCAGGTTCGTTTTCATTTGGATATTGCTTTCCATCAAAAACCCTTATTATCATTCTTGAACGCCTCTTTCTATGTTCAGGAGGGTAATTTAACCAATCACCAAAATCTTTAGAAATCTGCTTTTTCAAGTCAAGATTTCTTTTAAACAATGATCCTTTTAAATCTGTTCTTATGATGAAATTCGACCAATATTTTTTAAGCAATTCCTTTTGGTCAAGAAATTTGGTTTCAAGTGTATCCCATCCCCAATAAATAATTTCAAAATCTGTTTTCAACTCTTCCTTTACAATATCACAATATTCATCAATTTCAGGATGGTCATTATAAGTAGAAACAAAAATCAATTTATTGATTCTGATTTTTAGCTTTTCCTTAATTACTTTTTTTACATCTTTCTCAATATCATCAAGCAATTCCTTTTTTATCAGTAAATCCTTTCTACTTAAGTCTTTCTTTTTGCACTGAATTGCGCAATCATATTCAGATGAAAACACATCAATTCCTTTTTGGTTGTGTCCATTTCTACCAAACCTTTTATATGAATTAGTCGATTCTATTTTATTGAATAAATCACAGATAGAATCCTCAAATGTATCACTATTTCTAAGCGGTGATAAATTATGTGTCCCCATAGTAATATTACAGTATTATCCTTGTCCAAATGCTTTTGCTAGTTCTTCAATAGTAAAGCTGTTATCAGTATAGAAGCCTGTACTAGGAAAGTTTTCTGAGGATAAACCTTTATCCAAGTCATTTGAATATGTAATCCAAGTTTGACCAGCATCTACATTTTTAAAGAATTGAATAATATATTTCTCGGCATCATAATTACTGTCTGATTTCCAATTGGTAATAATTGTGTCAATTACTTTAAATTTATCATGATATTTACCATTAGCATAATTTAAAAAAGACTCCTTTAGTTCTTCATATTTATCTGTTGGAATTATTCCACCAGGTGAGATTAAAGTCAAATAATCAACTGACAAAGAAATTATTGATTTTCCTGTTGACTTTAGAATGCTTTCTAAGTAAGGAATAACTTTAGAATCTTGATCATTGTAGAATTCTTCGGAAGGAAATCCTAAACCAATAAATCTATCAAACATTTTATGATGCTGTAATTCATTATCAAGACAACTACAAATTCGAGGAAGCACTATATGCGTTTCTGGATTCAGAGATACTCCTGCTCTAATTCTTTTATATCCATTTAATTGTGTATCTGAATGCAATAATTCATGAGTAAATGCAGAAACAGGATATTCCGTTGGGCTATGCCAAATTATTAAAGCATCTATTTCAATATTTGAACCCCAAGAGTCGTCGGAGCTTCTCTTCAAATTAACTTTGTAATATTTCCGAACTCTATCGTAAAGACTTTTATTTCTACTATCTATTAAGTTTTCCTTTTTCATCGATTGTTCTGATTATATTATGGTGCTAGTCTCTTTTGCATTCTAACTAACGTTTTTGTATAACATTAAAAATCATGTTGATACGTTTCCCAAATCTTCAAGTGTTAAATCAAATTTAGCGATTTGCTTTTGAATTCTTTTTATGATACCGAGTTTTCTTTTCTGATCCAGGAAGAGATATCCTTCCGGATTTACATATTGAACACCCTTTACAACCATGTTCCAGATTATAACCGCCAGTTTTCTTGCTGTTGTACTTATCGTTGAAACCCTCAACTTCCTGAAGTTTATTCTTTGAAAAAAATCTCTCAGAGGTGTTGATTTCTTAAGATTTCCAATGGAATTAGCAGCATTTCTCAAAACTATTCTTAGAATGTTGCTTCCCTTGGGTACCCGATGGAACTTAAAATCCTCAAGAGAGATGATTTTATCTACTGCCAGGCTTTAATTAACCGGAAAATACCACCCCTGTCCCTGATCTGAAATATACTCAACTTATTGAATCCCCATAGATAGAAAAAATTCTGGATAGTCTGTACGAAGAGGATTTTCCCGCTTTCTGCGGGACGGGTTGTGCAACATGGCTTCATGTTAGGTCTCGTTCCTCTACCAGACGAAGACTATTTATCATGCGTAGATTTTTATTAAAATAAAGGGATATCAAGTTTTTCACCTTCCCTAATCTCCATTTCGTACAATTGTCCCTCGTAATAATACTTTATTTTCAAAGTCTTTGGTGTCCCAGAATCAGGATCCCCAGCAATCTCGTTAGATATTACGACATGTAGCTCATTATTCTGTATTCTAGATGATAGTTTCTTTGTTACGTCAATAGATTTTTTGTTTGTTCGATATTCTGCTTTTATTATTTCTAAGCCAAGGATGTTATCGATTAATTTATTTACCCCTGCCACTTTATATCTTACTGTCTCATACAAATCATTTAGTGAATTGTCTGAAGGGAAGTCCCAATCTAGATCACCATTCTCATCCAGTATTTCTAATCTTATTGCACTATCGTAGTAATAAGTAAGTAAATCGGATTCAAAATCTTTATACCTAAATCTAAACATCCTGAAATTAGTTCCTTTATATTGGGTTAGATAGACTTTTCCAATCACCTCCCCATCAAAAGGCAAAATAATTTTTTGATCCTTTTTTGGCTGCCAGATAATTGTTCCTCGTTGAGTTTCTTGAATGAGTTTAGTAATAACCATCCCATTTTTATTTGCTTCATCCATAATTCTTTATTTTTTTGTCTTCAACTAAATTTTCCAACTGAGTCTGTAAGGCTGAAAGATCAGTATAAAAGTTCCATAAGTCTTTTTCAGATATTTCTAAGCTTTTTACAAAAAGATTTTTAATCCAAGTCCAAATCCCTTTCTTTCTTTGTTGTTCATTTATAAAATATCCAGCCTTAATTAGTTTTATTTGATCTAAGAGTTTATTTAAACTCTTCTTTTCGTTTTTAGTAATTTTCTTCTTAATGTTTCGTAGAATTACATCAGTTTGAGATATTTCATATCTGATTTTTTGTTGAGAAATATCATAATCCTCCAGATATTTGGGATAGTTCGATTTTGATTTATCAAGATGTTTTATAAGACTTCTTATCCTAGCATTAAATTGAATATCTCTTTGAATTTCTTTAATTTTATCATTTATTAGATAACCTATAAACGCAATTAAGATCGTTAAAAGAAGTCCCAAAATAGAACTCCAATTACCAAAAAAACTCAGATTGTCATTATCCATTCTAAATTGATTCTTTTAATGGTTAATACACTGTAAGATAACAAATTTATCAAAATATTACACAATTTTATTTTAACCAAAAGATTATTAATTTAGAGTACAATTTACGCATAGTTTATATA
>CAYGFI010000114.1:8125-15299 GCA_964349045.1 uncultured Chitinophaga sp. | reverse complement strand
ATCTTATCCTGATTCTCACGATTTACCTCTGAATTATGAATATACTCGTTTCGTTTTCCCACATAAAGATAATCTTTTTCAAGAGAACTGATATCCGAAACGATTTCTGCAAGTGCATGTAAAAAAAGCTCAACTTCTGCATTGGTCATGGTGGGGTGTAGCGACCAACGCACCCATCCGGGCTTTTCAGAAAGGTCGCCGTGGTTAATTTTATCAGTGATAGCTTTTGACATTTCATAACTTACTTCGAGAAGATAATGCCCATAGGTGCCGGCGCATGCGCAGCCTCCTCTTACCTGTTTGCCATACAGGTCGTTCAGGAGTTTTACGATAAGGTTAAAATGGATCTTTTCGTGGTAAAAGGAGATGATACCGAGCCGGTCTTACTTTTTGTCGGCAAGTATTTTTATTCCCTGAATTTTACGAAGACCCGGAAAAGCTATTGCAAGCATTTCTTTTTCCCTTGCTTTCATTTTTTCCGGGACCATTTTTTCTTTTAACTCAATAGCAAGTGCAGATCTTATGGCTTCCAGAAATCCTGGAGTGCCTCCGTCTTCGCGGGTTTCTATGTCATCAACATATTTATAAGTACCCCAGGGATTGGTCCAGTCTACCGTACCCCCTCCCGGGTTATCGGGAACTGTTGAATGGTACATCGAAGAGTCGAAGACCAGTACACCGGAGGAGCCGGGACCGCCCAGAAATTTGTGCGGGGAGAAAAAAACTGCATCCAGTTTTTCAATGGGATCATCCGGGTGCATGTTAATGGTTTCGTAAGGCGCTGAAGCTGCATAATCGATAAAACAAAGGCCCCCGGCTTCATGCATTATTCTGGCCATCTGGTAAATGGGGGTATGTAATCCGGTTACGTTTGAACAAGCTGTAAAACTTCCGATTTTAAAATTCCTGTCTTTATACTTTTCCAGTTGAAACCGCAACTCATCAAGATCAACTTCCAGATCTTCCGTTGGTGATAACTGGACTACTTCGGCTATTGTCTCAAACCATGAGGTGTGATTGGAATGGTGCTCCATATGAGTCACAAACACAACCGGACGGTTTTTCTTCTTCACGCAATCGCGGTTGAATTGCCCTCCGCAGCCTTTCAGACTCAGAATCCTTTGTAATTTGTTTACAACAGAGGTCATTCCAAATCCGGCGGTGATAATCACATCCTGAGGGCCCGCATTTACATGTTGCTTAATAAACTTATGTGCATACTGGTAACTGCGGGTCATAAGAGACCCGGTAGTATTGGTTTCTGTGTGGGTGTTGGCAACAAAGGGGCCGAATTCATCGAGAATCTTTTTTTCAATAGGGAAATACAACCTCCCGCTGGCAATCCAGTCGGCATATAAAATTTTTTTCCTTCCAAAGGGAGTATCAAATTCGGTATGGATGCCAACAATGTCTTTTCTGAAAGTGTCGAAATATTTCTCGAGGTCTGTCATTATTTGATTTTTAGGCTTTAAGGTAATAGACTATCAGTCTGTCAGAGGAAGGATTTTAGTAAACAAAATCTTGTCAGGTATTTCTTGTGTATTGTTAAAATAAGTTATTATTAAATTGATTTAAACAATCAAAATATTTAATTCTTCCTTTGTTTATCCTTTAACCTTTATCCTTTAACCTTTATCCTTTAACCTTTAACCATCATCCCGTCTCAGTTCCTGCTGGAAAGCTTTGATAACAGCCGC
Source organism: uncultured Chitinophaga sp. (assembly GCA_964349045.1). Taxonomy (GTDB): domain Bacteria; phylum Bacteroidota; class Bacteroidia; order Bacteroidales; genus JACJXF01. The sequence continues at coordinate 13,602 of CAYGFI010000114.1, read as the reverse complement.
AGCATCTCCAGGTACAGCCAAACCAGTGTAACCATCAGTCCGAATGATGCATACCATTCCATATACTTGGGTGCGCCCTGCTCTGCACCCGACTCGATGAAATCGAAATCGAGAACCAGGTTTAGTGCGGCTACCACAACAATTACCAGGCTGATGATGATACCCACCGGGCCATTACTGTGCATAAATCCGATGTTCACGCCAAACATACCAAGAATGAAAGACATTAAATAAGCGATAGCTATCCCACCTGTTGCAGCAAGCACTCCCAGACGGAAATTTTCGGTTACCTTGATTAATCCTGACTTATATGCGAATAACAGGGCAAATAAGGTTCCGAATGTCAGAGCAACTGCCTGAATAACAATTCCAGGATAATTGGCGTTAAACATTGCCGATATGCCACCAAGGAATAATCCCTCTAAAAGAGCGTACAAAGGTGCAGTATAGGGAGACCATGTTTTTTTAAAAATGGTTATAATGGCTGTGATGAAACCACCAATAGCGCCACCAATTACATAAGTCATCATGGCGGGATTTCCGTCAGCCATTTGTTTCCATGTATACGATGCCCCAAGTACAACAAGAGCAACCAGAAGAAATGACTTGTTGACAGTTCCCTGTATTGTCATAACCGCTGATCCCTGTTCTGCATAGGCGGGACTGGTAAAGGTATTTTTACCCAGAGCAGGATTTGAAGATTTCATAATACTCATTTTACAGCTTTTTTTGATTTCAAAGATAGAATATTTTGATTGCAACATTTATCAAACAGTATGCCAAAGGAAAAGTTTGACCTGTTAGACAGGTAGTGTCTGTCAATTTGTGCATGAATAAAGACATATTCCTGTTTTAAGTGCTATTTTTGTTTTGTTCTTTAGATAAAATATGCAAATAGGACTTCGGAATTCTTAATTTCATAAGCTAAATTCTGATAAGAATATAAACTTTGTGATCTTTGGAGTTTTTGTTGTTTCGTGACATAACATGTTTACCTTTTTCAGGATATGATAAAAAGAATTAAAGAACTATCCAGGAATGAATTTGTAAGGAATATTTTTACCCTGATGTCGGCCACAACAGTCGCACAGGGGATTGCGATCCTTATTTACCTGGTTCTGGCGCGAATATATTCAAATTCCGAACATGGGATCTTTGCCTTGTATATGAGCATTATTGCCGTTACAGGAATTATGTCTACCGGAAAATATGAGTCAGCGGTGATGATGCCTGTTGACGACCGGAAATCCCTTAACCTGGTAGCCCTGAGTTCATTTCTTTGTCTGGGATTCAGCCTTTTCCTCCTGGTTATGGTAGCCCTTTTCCACAAGAGTTTTGCATTCCTGCTGGGAGATCCCCTGATAGAGAAATGGCTTTGGTTTGTACCCCTTTCCACCCTGATGATCGGTCTTTTTCAAAGTCTTTCCTATTGGTCTAACCGCAATAAACGCTATGGCAGCATGGCTGTCGCAAACGTTGGTCAGTCGCTTTCCAACTCGGCTGTAAAAGTAAGCACTTCTAAGGTTTTTGCTCATGGAGGCGGATTAATAGCGGGTGCGATAATCGGACAGTTTATTGGTATCATGCTGTTTATCGCGGATTTCCTGAGACTCAACAAGGGTTTTATTAAAAAAGTAAGTGTTTCCGAAATGAAGGAGATGGCCTCAGAATATAGATTCTTTCCCCGTTTTAATATGATACATAATCTGATCAATAATTTCTCTGCCAACCTTCCCGTATTTGTGATAGCCTCCAAATTCGGGACAGGTGAGGCAGGACTTTATTCTTTTGGTTTTCTGATGGTATTCAGACCGGTAAACCTCGTAACCAGTTCATTTAGCCAGGTTTTCTCACAAAGAATCATAAGTCAGTACAACCAGGGGAAAAAAATATACTCTGATGTGCGTCGGCTGACAATAAAACTTTTTCAGTTTGGAGTGGTTCCGTTTTTAATTGCAGGCATTGGCGGGCCCTTTATTTTCAGTTTATTATTCGGGAAGGAATGGATTGAAGCCGGAAAATATATGCAAATACTTCTTCCATGGATTTTTATAGTATTGGTATCTGCCCCGATATCATTTTTACCGGATATGTTAAAAAGGCAGCAAACTGCTATGTGGCTTGATGTTCTAAAATTTGCAGTAAGGATTCCTGCTCTTGCCATTGGAGTTTATTACAATAACTTATACCTTGCAGTGATTTTGTTCAGTCTGGTAAGTACCCTTTCTGTAGGATACAGTTTCTATTGGTACCTTAACCTGGCAAGGAAAGCAGATTTTACCAGGCCGAAGGAGGTTGTAAAGAGTATTGAGTTGCCGATTAGTCTGGAATAAAAAAGCGCCTGAAGTATTTAAAGCGCCTGAAGTTTGGATTACTTAGAGTTTGGAATGCCTTTAGTTTATCGTAATTTATTAACTTTAGGCAACTATTATTCCAGTTGATCAAGACTTTTTAAATATTATTATTTTGAAAAAAATCCTGCCATACCGAGTTTTAATTTTGCCTTCCTGGTACCAGCCGGATGGAGGCACTTTCTTTCGCGACCATGCTGAAGCATTGAACAGCAAAGAATTTGAGGTACATGTTCTCGTTAACCGCACAATAACTTTTACCGGGAATTCATTAAATGAAATTTTGTTATCGGGCCGGAGGTCTGAGAAAGATGAAAATGGAGTATTAGTATGCAGACGATCGACACTTAAATGGCCGAAATTTGAGAAGTGGAATTTAAACCGGTGGATAAGGAAATATATCAGGCATTTTGAGCAATACAGGGTAAAACATGGGTTACCGGATATCATGATTGTACAAAGTTCAATTTGGGCCGGAGCTGTGGCAGCCAGATTAAAAAAAGCTTTTCATATACCGTATATACTTGTGGAACACCGGGGGAGATTTACGGAACACCTGGAATTATCGGAAGAATATTTTGAAAGCTGGTATATAGATTACCTCAAAGGAGCGTTCAACAATGCAAACCGGCTTGTTTGCGTGAGCGAGGCCTTAAAAAATAAAATCAGTACAATCAGCAATATACCGGTTTCTGAGATCAGCACTATTCCAAATCTTGTAGATACAGAGTTTTTTGCACCCTCCGGCAGGACCCGGGAACTTCTGCCGTTTATTTTTCTGAGTGCCGGTATTCTTCAACATATCAAGGGATTCGATATACTTTTGGGCGCTTTTGCACGATTTCTTGAACAAAATGATGGCGAATTTTTTCTGAGAATTGCAGGAAAAGGAAAAGATGAAAAAAAATTGAAAAAATACGCTGCTGATCTTGGAATCATCGACAGGGTAAGCTTCCTGGGGAAGGTTAGCAGGGAACGTATAAAAGATGAAATGCAACGATCGAATGTCGTGGTTTTACCCAGTCGCTTTGAATCATTTGGAGTGGTGCTGATTGAGGCCATAGCGACAGGATGCCCGATAATAGCAACCCGTTCAGGAGGTCCCGAATCAATTGTTAATAAGAGCAACGGATTTCTGGTATCGGTTGAAAATGAAGAGGAACTTGCAGATGCAATGGAAAGAATGTATTTAAGTTACGAGAATTTTAATCCGGAAGTAATTCGTAATGAAGCCGTTGAGAAATACAGTAGTGAATATGTGTGTGAGAAATACCGAACATTAATCCGTGAAACCATAGATGAATACAGTATTATTGGTTCATAACACCGGGGTATTTTCCTGGCAGAGTTCGGGAAATCTTTCTGTTAAGGGTTATCTGTATGACAGGAAAGATCGTTTCTATGAAGCAGAGCAGCTTTTGGAGTATTTTTCCGGTATCATCTCTTTCGCTGATCTGGATGAAAAGGTGAGTTTTGCCAATGGCTGTTTTAGTGTAATATTTCATGATAAGGAAGAACTCTATATCGCTTGTGACTCCATCCGTGCATTTCCGGTTTTTTACATAGAATTTAATGGTGATTGGGTCGTTTCTGATGATCCATATCGTCTGTTGAAAGATTTTGGTAAACCTGAGCCGAACGATATCGGCTGGGATGAATTTTTAGCAAGTGGTTTTGTGACCGGATATGAAACCCTCATCAAAGGGATAAACCAGGTACAGGCTGGAGAATTAATTCAACTCAGGAAAGATGGCCCCAGGCGTAAATTCTTTTTTAGTTATCGTACGCATGTGACCTCTGAGGATGAGTATCCCGAGCTGAGAAGTCTGGGAATTGATATGCTAAATAATACATTTAAACGATTCATTGACGGACTGAAGGGCAGAACAGTTATTGTTCCCCTGAGCGGAGGATACGACAGCCGGCTGATTGCAGTGATGTTAAAAAAGTTTGATTATACAAGGGTAGTCTGTATTACCTATGGCCGACCTGAAAATCCAGAGATAAAGGTATCGAGGAAAGTTGCAGAAATATTAGGATTTAAATGGATATGTGTAGAGCATTCTGATGATCTCATCAGAGATTTTATCAATGATCCCTATTTCAGGGATTTTTATCCCTATGCATCCAGCCTGGTTTCCATGTTTTACCTGCAGGAATATTTTGCCCTCCGGTATCTCAAAGAAAACAAGTTAATTCCTGACGACAGCATTTTCGTACCCGGTCATACCGGGGATTTTATTGGCGGCAGGCACCTTGGTAAATATGCAAACCTTCAGGAATTTGAAAACATCAGGGCAATTGCTGAGCGTCTTTTTGTGTTTATGTATTGCTATGTAAGGCCAAGGTCAGGAAAAAAAGATATGATTCTTGACAGAATAGAAAAGAACCTTGAAGAGAAATTTACAGGGAAACCAGACCTGGCATATACGATTCAGGAAGACTGGGAATATAAGGAAAAACTTGCCAAGTTTATCGCTAATTCTGTTACTACATATACTTTTTTTGGATATGGATTCAGATTACCTTACTGGGATAAGGAGCTTGTAAGTTTTTTCCGGACACTTCCCCTTCACATGAAGATTAACAAGTATATATATGATGATATACTGACCAATGAGTTTTTTGAACCGGAAGGTGTGAATTTTGATGAGGAACTTCAGGCTACTGAGAAAATAATACGGAGGCAAAGGTTAAAAAACCGAATTAAGTATTTCCTTCCTCAATATATTTTAAGGTTATTTCATAGCCGGCTTGATAATTTTTATTATTATGAAATAACGAGTGTGCTGGTAAATGATTTGGCACGAAAAGGCAAGAAAATTAAGGTTTTCAATAATTCATATAATTCTTTGATTATTCAGTGGTACCTGGAAGAGTTAAAGGAAAACAATTTTCGAAACCGGAAAGGTGAAGTTGAAGGATAAGGGATATTAAAGCAAGTATATCTCCAGCCGCTTAAGCTTTATATAAACCTGGACATCCTGATTCCCGGAATTACTCAGAAAAAGTTTTATGAGAAAGGGAGAAATCTTTAAAAAAATTTATAAATTTGCAATCCCAAAATCTTCCATACTTATGGTTTTGGATAAAGAATCCTCCTTCGCTAAAGCTACGGAGGATGAG
>CAYGFI010000114.1:0-8025 GCA_964349045.1 uncultured Chitinophaga sp. | reverse complement strand
ACTTCCTTCGCTAAAGCTACGGAAGTTAAAAATGGTGGGAGTAGTTCAGCCGGTTAGAACGTCGGATTGTGGTTCCGAAGGTCGTGGGTTCGAACCCCATCTTCCACCCCAGGAAACTCCAGGTTACTGTTAGTCAGGAGCCTGGAGTTTTGTTTTTTTGCCATGCGCTAAAATTTGGCGCAGTTTGCGCCAGATATGATAAATAGTAAAAATGAAATTAACTTTAAAAAATAAGCTGGGTAAAACCGGTCTTCAGGTACCCCAAATAGTTTATGGTACAAGCTACCTGGGTAATTTATACCTCGATTTAACCTACGACAAAAAAAAGGAACTCGTCCAGGGATGGTTCGATTGTACCGATAAACCAGTAATGATTGACAGCGCCGGTAAATACGGCGCCGGCCTGGCGCTTGAAATGATCGGGCGGATTTTAGCTGAGTTAAATGTTAATTCTTCGGATATCATTATTAGTAACAAACTTGGGTGGTACCGCATCCCCCTGACTACCGGTGAACCTACTTTTGAACCCGGTGTGTGGAAAAATCTCGGGTACGATGCCGTACAAAGAATCAGTTATAAAGGTATAATCGAATGTTGGCAACAGGGAAATGAACTTCTTGGCGGGGGGTATAAAGCTGATGTTGTTTCTGTACATGATCCTGATGAATACCTTGCTGCAGCAACTGATCAAGAAGACAGAGCAAAACGTTTCACGGATGTACTGGAGGCATACAAAGCCCTTTTCGAGCTGAAGGCGAATGGAAAAGTGAAAGCAGTCGGGATAGGATCCAAAGACTGGAGGACGATCAGTGAATTTTACACTTTGGTTAAATTTGACTGGGTGATGATTGCCAATTCCTTCACCATCATGAAACATACACCTGAATTTATGACATTTATTAACCAGCTTTATAACGATAGAGTAGGGGTTATCAATTCTGCTGTTTTTCAGGGAGGCTTTTTAACCGGAGGTGATTTTTTTGACTACAGGAAAGTGGAACCTGGTTCGGAAGAAGGAAAGATCATCTATTCCTGGCGTGACAGGTTTAATACTATTTGTAAGAAATACAATATAGCTCCTGCCGGGGCCTGTATCAGATTTTCCATGTCACATCCTGCAGTGGTGGCTCTTGCACTCAATACCAGCAAAGTTTCAACAATGCATAAAAACGTTGAAATTTTATTGGCTAAGATTCCGGAAGAATTTTGGATCGAAATGAAAAATGAGGGGTTGATTGATAATGGATATCAATTCGTTTAAATCTTATATGAGATTCAGGTATATTTCAAATTAAATTATAGCTCATGCTAATAGATGCCCATCATCATTTCTGGCAATATAATCCTGGTGAATACGGTTGGATTGATGAAAACATGAAAATCCTTCGTAAGGATTTTTTGCCTCCTGATCTGAAAAGCACGCTGGACCATACTGGTATTGATGGCGTTATTTCAGTGCAAGCAAGACAAAGTATAGAAGAAACAGCCTGGTTACTGGAATTGGCATCGAAAAATCCTTTTATTTTAGGGGTTGTTGGCTGGTTGCCAATAGCATCGGATAGGTTTCAGCGTGAATTGGAAAAGTTTGAAGGGAATCCTCAGTTAGTGGCTCTCAGGCACGTTATCCAATCTGAGGCGGACGATAATTTTATACTCAGGGCGGACTTTAATAAGGGGATTTCCCTTTTAAAAAAATATAATTTAGCGTATGATATATTAATTTATGAACGACAATTGCCTCAAACTATTCGCTTTGTTGACAAACACCCAAATCAGTTGTTTGTTTTGGACCATATTGCTAAACCATTAATTGCAAAGCGGAAAATATCTCCCTGGAAGGAAAATATGCTGGAATTGGCTAAGCGTGATAATGTTTATTGTAAAATTTCGGGAATGGTGACTGAGGCTGAATACACAAACTGGTCAGAAGATCAGTTGTTGCCCTATTTTGATGCAGCGCTTGACTCGTTTAAACCTGACAGGTTAATATTTGGTTCGGATTGGCCGGTATGTCTTCTGGGAATTGGTTATAAACAATGGGCAGATATAGTAGGTAAAATTATTTCAGGATTAAGCAGGGATGAACAGGCATCTATCATGGGAAAAAATGCCCGTAAAGCCTATAAACTAACTTGTTGAGGATTGCAATTCCAATCCATTGATGGATAGGGATAAGGTTTTAATTACGGTTAAATTTAGAAAATCAAACAGGATGAAAGCAATAATGATAAATGAACCCGGCGTGGTTCGTGTGATTGAAAAAGAAACACCACAGCCCGGCCCTGGGGAAGTATTGTTAAAATTAAAGTATGTTGGGTTTTGCGGGAGTGACCTGACTACCTACCTGGGTAAAAATCCAATGGTGAATTATCCGCGTATTCCCGGTCACGAAATTTCAGCTTTGGTTGAAAAGACCGGTACGGATGTTCCTGAATCCATTCAAAAAGGAAGGAATGTTACGGTTGTTCCTTATACAAATTGCGGGAATTGTCCCTCCTGCAAGAGAGGACGTCAGTATGCATGCCAGTTTAATCAAACCTTAGGTGTGCAGCGGGATGGAGCAATGTGTGAATTTTTGGTGGTCCCCTGGCAAAAAGTTTTGATCGCCGAAGGTTTAACCGAAAAGGAACTTGCAATGGTTGAACCCCTGACGGTTGGTTTTCATGCAGTAGACCGCGGCAGGGTGACCGACAGCGATACGGTTATGGTTTTGGGATGCGGAATGATTGGAACCGGGGCACTTGTTCGCTCTGTTTTGCGTGGAGCAATAGTCATAGCGGTTGATATTGATGATGAAAAGCTGTTTCTGGCAAAAAAACTGGGGGTACAACATACTATTAACTCAATGAAGGAAAATTTGCACGAAAGGCTAAAGCAGATTGTACCTGGGGGGCCGGATGTTGTGATTGAGGCCGCTGGGAATCCACTTACATATTTAGCTGCTGTAAATGAAGTAGCTTTTACAGGCAGGGTAGTATGTATTGGATATGCCAAAGATGATGTATCGTTTGCAACCAAATTATTTGTTCAGAAGGAGATGGATATTATGGGCTCAAGAAATGCATCATCAGCCGACTTTCAGGCAGTAATTAATTTTCTGCAGCGCAAAACATTTCCCATTGACAAATTTATAACCCGTATCGTTAAACCAGGCGAGGTTGCAGAAGCTTTACAAACCTGGGCTGAAAATCCGGGTAAAGTCTTCAAGATTTTATTGGAACTTTAGCAAACATTTTAAAGTAATGAGCAGAGCTTCTTCAAATGATTTCTATCAGGAAATTACGTTTGAATTGGAAGGCGGAAATCGGAAAGCGGAAGTTGGAATGTGAAAGTGCAGGAGTCAATTTGCCGATACGGGGCTTCGGTCTTCCGACTTCCGACTTCGGTCCTCGGTCTTCCAACTAGTTAAACAGGTTTTATATAATAAATAATAATCTAAATCGAAAAACTATGAACTTTACCTGGAAAGGATTTTTATTTGTAAGCTTACTGAGCATATCTGGTAATATTAAGGCTCAGGATTATAAGCCGGAATGGGCATCACTGGACCAGCGTCCAATTCCCCAGTGGTTTACAGATGCCAAATTTGGGATTTTCATTCATTGGGGCGTTTATTCTGTGCCGGCCTGGGCCCCTGCAAATGCTGATATTGGCGTTTATGCAAAATATGCCGAATGGTATTGGAACCGTATAAATGATACAACTGAAAACCAGGTAAATAAACTTTTCAGGGATTATCATAAAAAAATGTATGGGGAAAACTTTAAATACCAGGATTTTGCAGGACAATTTAAAGCCGAATTGTTTGATCCGGATCGATGGGCTGAAATATTCCAGGAGTCAGGAGCAAAATATGTTGTACTGACTTCAAAACATCATGAAGGATTTACTTTATGGCCAAGTGAACAAAGCTGGAACTGGAATAGCGTGGATATCGGACCTCACCGTGATTTATGCGGTGATCTGTCAACATCTGTGAAAGCAAAAGGAATGCATATGGGTTTTTATTATTCTCTTTATGAATGGTTTAATCCACTTTATAAAAACAATCCCGAAAAATATATCGATGATCATATGATCCCACAGATGAAGGATCTGGTTACGCGCTATAAACCAGATGTTTTCTGGACTGATGGTGAATGGGATTATACAAGCGATATATGGAAAAGTGAACAATTTTTAGCCTGGTTATATAACGAATCACCTGTAAAAGGGAGTGTTGTTGTGAATGATCGCTGGGGTAAAGAGACGCGAAGTGTTCATGGTGGAATTTATACAACCGAATATGGATTGGTTCATGATAAAGCAACAAGCGGGATTGCCAATCACGCGTGGGAAGAAAGTCGTGGAATTGGTACTTCATATGGATACAACCGGGTTGAAGATCTTAGAAACTACATGAGTTCAAAAGAATTGGTTGATTTATTAATACAAAAAGTTTCTGCCGGTGGGAATCTTCTTCTTGATATTGGCCCTTCGGCTGATGGTTTGATCCCTGTTATATTACAGGAACGATTGCTCGATATCGGGAAGTGGTTAAAGGTAAATGGAGAGGCGATCTATGGAACCATACCTTGGACCAACCGTCCAAAGGATGCGAATGATCAAACTGTATTTTATACATCCAAAGGAAAGGATCTTTATGTGATTTGCACTAAATGGCCGGATAAATCTATTGATGTTAAAGGATTAAAAAGTGCAGGCAAAGTTATCCTTCTTGGCAGCACGGCAAAAGCAGACTCTGAATATTCACGAGGAATCCTCACTATTAAAAGTCCTGCAATTAATTTGGGAAACAAACCATGTGATTATGCATGGGTTTTTAAAATTGAAGGAGTTTTGTAAATAATTTATTTCATATACAAACTAAAAAGGGCATCCCGTCACGGGATACCCTTTTTCGCTAACCACTTAACCTAAAAAAGAAAACTTTACAGTATTTCAAACATCCAGGCTTCAAATTCGAGTTCCTCGTCAACGGATATCTCCTGAGTTTTCACATCAAAAGATTCCAGCATCCAGTCTTCAAGGATTAACTCGTCGTCCTGAAAATTTTCAGTATCATTATATCCTCCGAAAGTATCCATCATCCAGCCTTCCAGCGCTAACTCGTCTTCCATTAATGATTCGGTTTCGATCGATCCATAAAAGTCATCCATCATCCATGATTCCATCTCAAGGGGCGATTCGATAAAAATTTCAGATTCGCTATTGAATTCTTTTAAGGAAGTCATCCAGCTTTCCAGTTCCATTCCAGCTTCTTTAGCATTGTTAAAAAGCCGTGAAACTATAGTATTTTTCTTTTGTGAGGATTCTTTTTTCCCTTTGGAGCCATCTGCAAATACACTTATTGTGCTTAAGCTTAAAACTGCGGAGAGGGCGATATATAAGATTTTTGTTTTCATTTTGATTTTTTATTTAATCGTTAATGAAAACATTATTACATATCACGTGCCAAAGTCTATAAAAATCAGATAATGAGAATTATACAGGATTGAATCTTATTTGCAAGAGACGCAAATATGAACGGTTTTAGAACAGGGGTGTTCGTTTCCGTACAAAGAATAAGTTTATAAAGTAAAAAGTTCATAAAGTTAGATTTTGATACTTAGTATACTTTACAAACTTTACAAACTTTACAAACTTCACAAACTTTAAACTTTAAACTTTAAACTTTAAACTTTATAGCTATTCCTCTCCCAGTTTAATAATCAGTTTAATGATATTTTCTATTTCTGAATCAGGAACCTTGCCTTTGTAGATGGCCCGGCAAATACGGTTTTTATCAACAATTACAACAGTATAATTATCCTCAGGCATTCCCCAGGACTTTTGCAGGACCCGGTCATAGTCAAAAAGAATAGTTGTTTCGTATTTTTTGGCTTTATTACCGGCTATGGTACGGATCAGGAAGTCAGGTTTCCATGTAGAAGCACAATCCACGATGCCAAAACCTTTAAATTTATCACCACTAATGCGTTTATCAACATCTTTAGCTTTCTTAACTGCATCGTTGAATACATCGTTGAGGTCTGACTCGTCCGGGTCAACGTAGTTGATTTGCAGAACTTTCCCGGGCCAGGATGCCATGGTAAATTCTTTTCCATCGGCATCAGTGAATTTCCAATCCGGGGCTTTCATACCTACATCGAGTTTTACTTTTTGTCCATAGGCCGTAAACAGTGCCACAGAAAGGACAAGCATGGTAAGAATCAGTTTTTTCATAAAAATGTGTTTTAGTTTGGTTGTAGCAAAATAAGGTATTTTTTTGGAATACAATTATTTCTTATGGTATTTTAATCAGTCTCACATATTGATTTACGGTAACCTTTAAATTTTTTTCCGCTTCCGTGGGATTTCTCCTTAAGAATAAATCGGAATTGTGGTAAAACAAATTCCATTTCCCTTTGTATTCAACTATCGAATGGTGGTGGGTCCCGCTGTTCACCTTACCAGGGATCACCCCCTTTATATTCAAACGGGTCGCAGGATTGTCGCTCATACCATACAATATAAGTACTTTTCCTGGTTTAACCTGTTAATCATTTCTTTCTCTGATAAATAATATAACTGTACGGAACGCTGTTTTTCTCATCGGCGGAGAATTTTGTGCGTTCGATCTCATCCCATTCATCAAAATTTATTTCCGGGAAAAAAGTATCTCCATCAAAATCTCTGTGCAACCGGGTAATATAAAGTCTTCGGGTATGAGGCAGGAACTGTTTATAAACCATTCCTCCCCCGATAATAAAACTTTCTTCTTTATCATCGCAGGCCTCAAGGGCTTCTTCAATGGAAGATGCCATCTCGCAATTTGCAAAATTTTCTCCGGGAATATCTGAAATTATTATATTTCTGCGGTTTGGGAGAGCCCCTTTGGGAAGGGACAGAAAAGTACGGCGCCCCATGATTACGGTATGTCCTGTTGTGACCTGTTTAAAACGCTTAAGGTCATCGGGTAAATTGCATAAAAGTTCATTGTTTTTCCCTATGGCATTGTTTTCGGCAATAGCAACGATTATTGAAATATTTTTGTTGGGAATGAATTTCATGTGGGGGTTTATATGGTAATTTGATAATTTGAAAATTTGATAATTTATTGGTTAAACAGCAATTTCACCTTTAATATGGGGATGCGGGTCATAATCGATAAGGGTGAAATCTTCAAATTTAAAATCGAAAATGTTTTTTACACCTGGATTGATCCTCATAACCGGAAGTTTACGGGGTTCGCGTGAAAGTTGCAGTTTAACCTGTTCAACATGATTAAGATATATGTGAGAATCGCCTAAAGTGTGCACAAACTCACCGGATTGTAATCCTGTTACCTGAGCGATCATCATAAGGAGCAGTGAATAAGAGGCTATATTAAAGGGAACTCCCAGGAAAATGTCGGCGCTCCGCTGGTACAACTGGCATGATAATTTCCCGTTTGCAACAAAAAACTGGAAAAGTATGTGGCAGGGAGGGAGGTTCATCTGATCGAGATCACCAACGTTCCAGGCGCTGACAATATGCCTCCGGGAATCGGGATTATTTTTTATGGATTCAATGACACGGCTGATCTGGTCGAACTGTTTTCCACCGGACGAGGTCCAGCTTCTCCACTGGTATCCGTAAATTTTTCCAAGTTCCCCGTCAGGACCGGCCCATTCATTCCATATTTTAACACCATTGTCGTTCAGGTACCGGGTATTGGTATTCCCCTGAAGAAACCAAAGCAACTCATAAATAATGGAACGCAGGTGAAGTTTTTTAGTGGTGAGAACAGGAAAGCCTTCACTTAAATCAAACCGCATCTGATAGCCAAACACGGTTTTGGTACCTGTACCTGTCCGGTCACTCTTCTCAATGCCCTTTTCCATTACATGCGACAATAGATCCAGATATTGTTTCATTGATTCCTGATTGTTTTCCTGAAAATTAAATCATTCATAAACTCCTGTAGTCCATTTGGTTTCTTCATAAGGAACATGTACTGATAATTATATAATCTGAATTTATATATCAAACTAAAACTTTATA
>CAYGFI010000113.1:3082-15367 GCA_964349045.1 uncultured Chitinophaga sp. | reverse complement strand
GAAGATAAAAATGTCCTTCTTCCGGTACATTTTCAGGATTATAATGTGTAGTGGAATGTGCAAAATCTATCCCTTTCTCTTTTTCCATTTGAAGCACCTGAATCCAGTGAATCTGTGGATCTCGGGATTGATTGTTTTCCTTTACACAGGCGTAAACACATCTTCTGCATCCTACACAGCGGGACAAATCCAAAGCATATCCGAACAAAACTCCTTCCATCGCTGATTTATCGGAAACATGAAATTCTTTCCCGTATTTTTCTTTATATTTTGCTTCTAAATTTTTAATTAAATTATCCTTTTCTTTTTTTGATAAGACTCTGAAATTTTCTTGAAGAAACTCTTCAATTGCTTGCATATCGCAACCTGAAAGTGCAAGTGCAGAGAATGTTGCAAGTGAAATATTTTTTAAAAACGACCTCCGGGAATGTTCTTTTTTCATTTCTGTTAAATATTCAATTTAAAAGTTATTTAATATCTTCCTGCTTTATCGGTGGAGGTTCCGGTTTTAGTTTTTGAAATTTTGGAGAATGTGGATTATGACAATGTACACAGAGTAAATATTCTTTTTTACCGTTCCAATAACCCGTCCTCTGACCATGAACCCCGACTTTCCAATCCCTGAGTTTTTCACCATGACACTGACCACAAAGCTTATATGATTCCTTAAAATCTAATCGCTTTCCACTTGCAAGCTTTAAAGAATCCCTTTCATTAAAATCATGGCAGTCAAGGCACCAACGATTTTCACTATCATGATCAAATATGGCCGATATATCATCGTGCATATCTATTAATTCTCTTCTTTTTGGATTAGGATCCATATCCGAATGGCATTCGTTACAAGGAAATATACCGTCAGTGAATGGCGGAAGCTCTAAAGCATACTGATCAGCTTTTTCCGGAAGCCAATCTTTTTCTTTTTGCACTGGAATTCCATTATTGTCCATTTCTGATTCTGTGTTAATACAACCAAAAAATAGAACAATAATAAATGTCATTAAAAAAGAAAGATTTTTAATTTTTAAATATTGTTTATCCTTCATGTTAAATTTACTTTTCACATTTGAGTTATTATATTTTGAAGAATAATTTCTTTCCATCACAATAGATTGAGCTTTATTTGATTTGTTTTCATTTATAGTTAGTGAATTAAAATCAAAAGCATTGCAAATGATTTTGCAAACAATATTTAGCAGAAAACATATTTGGAACTTAATGGATTAGATTTAAGCATTTTTAAGTTTCCTTATGTCTTTTTATAAAATTTAACTGTATTAAAAGAACTAAAAACCATTTATCATATTAATTATGAATCTTGCAGGGCTCTTGTCAAAAAAACAAAGAACATAGTAAGATAAATATGAAATCAAACAAATATAAAAGATTTAAACCGCTGTATTATAAAGTCCAACACTCAGTTGTTTAAAATTATAATGCTGAAAATTACTAACTAATTGTCGTCAATAATACATCTATTTGAAAAAATTATCAATTTTTAATATTATTTATACTTGGAATAAATAATATTCATGAAATAGTAGCTGGTACTATTATGTTGAAACGTAGCAAGAAAGGTTTCTCTGTGCATTTTTTCCCTGGTCCATGTAAAAATCCTTAAATCAGTATACCTGACTAATACAGTGCAGAATGGCATTCAGAACATGTCATATCCTGCCAGGCATTATCAATATCCACCGGATGGACAAAATTCAATGTATCCATTATAGAAACACTTTGCATTGAACCGGGAATCCCCTGAGCTTTGATTACATGACATAAATTACAATCCTTTGAAATTGTTTTTCCTGCCTCAGAAAAATGATTGTCATCATGACATCTGAAACAACCTAAAGTTTCTTTGTGTCCTATATGGTCGGGGTAAGCTGATGACGTAACTCTCATGTAGGGAAATACGTTCTGAGAATAAGCTTTCTGCAAACCCGTAATAGCTTTTTTTATAGCATCAGGATTTTCATCGAGCACTTCCGGATAATTATTGGCATAATAATCTGTAAGGTTTTTAGCAATAAGCAACTGTGCTGAGTCATTAGAGCTTGTTTCAATTCTTGTAGCTTCAATACATGCCATTTTTATCCAGGGGATATTCTGTGGAATCTGGCCTGCAGTAATTGCATTATCAATAAAACTAGCGGGTGATGCATAGCGGTGAGAAGGCCGGTTATGACAGTCCATGCAATCCATAATTCTTTTGGGAATGGAGTCAATATAATTTGCAGATAAAAGATTCAATTGATTTTCAAAAATTTCCACCTTTCCGGTTTTTAAATGAGTGGATTTAATCCAGTCAATTATCATGTCGTCCTCACTGCTAGGAATATATTCAATACTGATATCAGGATTAATATGCCAGTGAATACCCTCAATCAAACCGAGGGCGCTGTGAGAAGATCCGATTTTCATATTCAAATTAATATCCCAGGCAGTACTGTTTTCATCCGCTAAATAGTGCTTTTCCAACCGGCTTTTTTGAGCATAAAACTTTTCAGGCCAGTGACACTTTTCACATGTTTCCCTGGCGGGTCTTAAATTTTTAACAGGAGTCTCAATAGGCCTTGGATACAAACCAAACATTACCGAATATACCTGGTAAAGTCCGGATAATTTTGAGCGTATATACCAGTCGGCGCCAGGGCCAACATGACATTCTACACAAGCTACCCTTGCATGGGGTGAGTTTTGATATGCAACATACTCAGGTTCCATTACTTTGTGGCATAATGTACCACAAAACTGCACTGATTCTGAATAGTGGAATGCCTCATAGGTGCCTATGGCTGATATGAATATAAACACAAAAGTAGTAGAGATAAAAATCACGAAGGCATTACGGTATTTAATATCGTTGAGATCAATTTTCGGCCAGTGAAACTCCTGCTTTTCCCCTCTTTTTATTAGTTTTTTCCTCGTGAAAAATATTCCAATCGGAATTAGTAGTAATCCCAAAACCAAAATCATCGGAAAGATTATATAGATAAATAATCCAATATAGGAGCTTCCCAGTTCAAAAAAGGTTGAAATAGTAAACGTGAAAATTATTAATCCCAAACTTATTAATGCCAGTACACTTCCAAGGATTGATGTCCAATTATAAACCGATTGTGGTAATTTCATGAATTAAAGTTTTAATATTAATATCTTATGAATTATTCCGTATATATAATACATTTCACAAAAATGCAAACCAAGCATTGAAAATCTGCAGTTTCATAAATTTATACGAATTTACGTCCAAAATACTTAGGTTTCAATAGGAAACAGGGTCTTTTTGAATTGATGCGTTACAATTTATATTGAAATTAAAGTAAGCCGGCAAAGTGGAAAAAATTTGGAAATTTCAAAAAATCAAATTTAATCTTCCGCTTTACCGGCTAAAAAATTTAATAAAATACTGAAGATCCGTTGTTTAGATATTAACAGGTAAAAATCTTTATTTTATTGTACTTGCATTTTCCATCAATACTTCGAAAAAATAACCATAGCCGAGATCCTTATCCACTACTATTTTTCCTTCAAAAACCACAACATCCCCCGGATTAACAGTCTCACCGGAATTAATTACCAGATCGAAAAACCCATCAGATTCTGTTCCGTCCTGCAAGTGAATCCAGTTCGATTCCATGATCTCCGGGGAGAATTTTGTAACTTCTCCTTTTACTTTAATAATCTTTCCGACGTAAGAATCCCTGTCTGCATACAAAGCAGCTATTGTTATTCCACCTTCGACAGGCGTAATACTTATCTCTTTTTTCCCGTCTTTAATTGTTGTGGCGCCAGGAGAAATCATAACATCTCCACTGCCTGTTTCAAGGGGTGCAGTACTTATCCCTTCGAGGAAAAGGATGCTTTCAAAAGTTTTGTCCAATTCTTTGCTTTTAAAATTTCTCATTTCAAAGCCACCTTCATAATAATAGGTTTCACCTTTTTCAGCCTTTATCGGAGGGGTAGCTAACCAACGTTCTGTCCCGTTTTCTGTTACCCGGATATACGTGTATTCAGTAACCTGAATTACTTCTTTGACAACAACCTCATGACTTGCCGGATTTGCCAGGTTTATGGGTTTTGAACTTTGATTCGACTGACAAGCAGTTAGAAATAGGAATATTATTGCAACTGATAGGATTGATTTCATATAGTATAAAGTTTTAATGGTTATCAAATTAATCAACAAAAATAAAAATAAATATTTATTAGAATTTAGAATTTAGAATTTAGGTTTGGTGGACATTTTATTTCCCTGAGGATAGGGAATAAGAAATATCATAAAAAAACTCCTTTAATACAGACGTAATAAAGGAGTTTGTTATACTGTAACCTCCGGTTCCTTATTTTACTTTTTCGCCGGATTTGGATGTGCCACCTTTGAAAAAGCAGTTGCGTAATTAAACGGTTTATAGAAAGGATTCTCTTTATTATGGCATGTTTCGCATGTTGCCTGGTTAGGGATAATTAATCCATTTTTTATACTAAGGGCCTGATTTTTCATAATTGTCGGACTCTTATACATGCTGCCCGGACCATGACATGATTCACACGATACACCTTCGGCTACTGTAATTGTAGCAATCAGGTTGGCCGGAACACTGGCAGCAGTGGAATGACATTTAAGACATTTGGGTTCCTTTGTAGGGTCAGCAATGTTGTTCTTTTTGGCATAGGCCCAGGATGCTTCATTGTTTAGGGATTTCATAGCCTGGGCATGCAACGTGCCTGCCCATATTTTATACTGATCTCCTGTAGCCGGTTTATTATGGCATATTTTACACTTATCAGCTCCAATGTATTTAAACTGTTGGGCCAGTAGGGCATTTCCTCCTGTTAAAGAGATTGATATTACTATTACAATACTTTTAAGCAGTGAATTCATGGTATTATTTTTTAAGTTTAATATTTGAGTTTAATTCCGTAAAAAACGATTACTAATATTTTCTTAATTCATAAAATTAAAAATATTTTTTTCAAATATTAATAAAATTATTTCAATAACCATACCACAGTTAGTTTTTATACTAATTCATTTTCATTATAAATTAACAGACCTGATCAGGGACTTTTATTTCAGCTAAAGTTGGTATAAAAAAAAGCTGCTTTTTGACGGCAGCTTTTTGTGAGAAGAAAATTCATTAATATCTTTTTTCCTGAATTCTGGCTTTTTTTCCAGTCAGATTCCGAAGGTAGAAAATTTTGGCTCTTCGAACATGACCGTGTTTATTAACTTCGATTTTTTCAATAAAAGGGGAGGTTACGGGAAAAATTCTTTCCACACCAATAGCTCCCGACATTTTTCTAACTGTAAAAGTACGGGTAACGCCTTCGCCTTTTCTCTGAATAACAGTCCCTCTGAACTGTTGTACCCTTTCTTTGTTACCTTCTTTAATTTTATAATGAACGGTAATTGTATCACCGCTACTGAACTCTGGAACGGTCATATCCGGGGTGAATGCTTTTTCAACAACTTTCATCAAGTCCATCCTGGTAGAATATTTAATTATTTCCTTTAAAATTACAGGTCGCAAACTTACAATAATTTTTCAGAATCAGCAACAGAACTTCATTTTTTTATTTTTACTATTCATGGGTAAGGTCAGAAGTTACTAAGACTATTTAATTCATAATCTTCAGAAAGATCTTATTCTAATTCTGATCCTCCAGCATGGGATTATAATACCAAATCTTTTCGTTCCTCATGAAATCGAAAAGTGTCAGTATCCGTAGATTGTAATAGGCTACCCAGTATGATTGGAGTGAAGCGATATAATCACGTTTTGCACTTTCGCGCTCCTGAAGAGAAATATTCAGGTCTGTAATGCTAATTTCACCATTCTGAAATTTCTTTAATGCTATCTGGTATCCATTCTCTGCAACTTTATCGGCCTCTTCAGCGGTAGTGATCCAATCTTTCAGCAGGTTGAACTGTTCGACCTGGACAATTACCTCACGCTCGAAATCCATTTTTTCTTTTTCCACATCAAAGTTAACAAGATCACTTCTTGATTCGGCCAGTTTAATTCTTGAAGCTGCCCTTCCCCAGTCCATAATTGGCATACTTACCTTAAGGCTCAGCAAACGTTGTCTTTCGGGATTATTATAAACCATAAGGAATTCATCAGAGCTGTTTGAGATGCCATAACTTCCCTGCAAGGTAGCGCTGACTCCACCACTGCGTTTGGCTTGCACCAGGGCTTCTTCCGCTTCAATCAGGCGACGTTCGAACTGTGGTGTTTCCTTCCTGTTTTCTTTAGCCTCCCTGACAGCTTTCTCTGGATCAATTTCGAAGAACACCGCGTTTAGAGGGATAACTAGTTCTATCTCCTGATCCTGGTCAAGACCTATGTAAGATTTTAGCTCAAAATCTGCATTCTTAAGATCCATATGTGCTTTATTCTGGGCTTTCTGGGCATTATATACAGAAAGTTTGATTCGGCTGAAATCATTTTCGGAAATTTTCCCAAGCTCCCGCTTCGATTCAGCAATCCTGAGGTTGTTCTGACTGTTTTTAAGATTACTTTCGGCCAGGGTATTATCGGTTTGTGCTCGCAGATAGCGAAAGAATCTGATGGTTGTATTCTGACTGATCCTTTCAATTGATTCAATAAATTCTTTCTGAGACTCCTCGTAAACCATGGGTTCAGTGATCTTTCTCCATTTCATATTATTGTAGGCTAACAGAGGCTGGTAGAATCCAATGCTGAACGGACTTCCAGAGAAATCAACTTTATCGAGGTTAAAATCCTGTGCCCGGTAAATCGAAGTAGCCGCGTAAACATAGGTGCCCAGTTTCGGTATGGGCTGATTCAGCGACAATCTTGCGGATCCATGCATGTTAAATACTTGTTTAAATTCTACACTCCCATCGGGTTGTGTAATTGGTGTAGTGGATTGGGTATAATCCGGGAACTCACCATTCAGATTAAGTTGGGGCCGATACATTGTTTGATAATTCTTATACCTCCAGAAATAATTTACGGCTCTGTTTTGTGTATACATCACCGATGAGGATTGGTGTATTGCCAGATCCACAGCGTTTTGCAAATTCAGAGATATTTTACCGGCATCCTGACCCACACATGGAAGGAAAAATATGGCTGATAAAAATGAAGTTAATGTATTAATTCTTACTTGAACTGGCATAATAAATATTATTTATCTTTAAGATTGACTTCTTCTTTATGCCGGAAAGGTGTCATGTCGGAAATAATCACCTGGTCTCCCTTGTTTATTCCCGATTTTATTTCAACATATTCTTTTCCGTGAAGCCCGGTTTCCACCACGGTTCGTACAGATGTTGTTTCCTGAATTTTAAATAGGTATTGAATTTTATCACTATTTATTGCCGGACCATTCCTGATTCGTAATACACTATCTTTTACAGCAATAACAATGAGAATCTCAACATTTTGGTTAGGCTTAAAATAATCCTGACTGGAATAATTCATATGGACGTTAAATTCAATTTTATTATTTTCAACAATGGGTTTGATATTTCCTATCTGACCAGGAACATTGGCTTTATCGACCAGAGCAAAAGCCAGACCACCTGTTTTCACAAAATCTGCATCCTTCTGATCTATCACGGCGGTTATTTTGTATTTAGACAAGTCCGACATTCTTACCAATGTTTGTGACTGGCTGACTTTTTCGCCTTCTTTAGCAAACACACTTAAAATAATTCCTGAGGATGGCGCTTTTAACACCATTTTGTCGAGTAATTCTTTCGCGTTTTCCAGGTCCCTCTCCTGCATTTTTATTTCCAGCAGAAGCCCGTTCTCCTCAGCCAGCAATTGCTTTAGGCGGATGGAGTTTTTCTCCAGGGTCATTTCCATCTCCTTGTCGGCAATAACTTTTTGTTGTTTGGTTTTTTCAAATGCAGCGGGTGAGATTCCTCCCACTTCAAGAAGCTGTTCCTGGTCTTCAAGCTCCGCCTTAAGGGACGTAATCTGAAGTTTTTTCATTTCAATATTGTAATCAAGATCCACCTGAATTCCCCTGGCAGATAAACGGTTTTTCTCCAGATTATTGCGCTTAACTTCGAGCTGATCTTCGATTTTTAGAATCTGATCCTCAACACCTTCAGTGTCGAGCCTCAAAATGACATCTCCTGTATTTACATGAGTACCAACAACTTTGAGTATTTTTTTTATAATACTTTGACCTGGACTTAACAGAAGTACTTCGCTTTCAGGTTCAACCACCCCATCGGCTGTAAGACCTGAAATCACCTGACCGCTGTCGACAATTGAGGTTTCATAATCCCTGACAGAACTATAAGCATTGGGAAAGATAAGGTGCTTATATTTCGTAAGCACTACTATACCTGAAACCACTATAATTAGCGCCAGATAGACAATAAGTTTTTTCTTTTTGATCATAACAAATTATTCAATTACAGAGGTTATATGAATACTTAATCGATATACAAGGAAAATAAAGAGTATATGTAAAATCCAGAAAACTAATGCCCTCCACCTGCCGGAACAAGAAGTTTATCCCCCGTATTATCAATCACATTTATTTTCCAGTCTTCAGAATATCCAGGTTGAGCAGGACTTACTGTAATACCCCATGGATTTCTCTCAAATTTGCCGTCTTTTTCTTTTTTAATATTACCATCAATATATTTTACGAGAAGATATTCACTTAGAACCTTCCATCTATCAAAAGTATTTTGGGATGCTTTTAAAGAGTAGTCCGTAAGAAATTTCTTAGCCAGTTTCTCGTCTTTTGCATAAAGTGAAAGGGCTTCTGCATCAATGTCGGATGTCCTGGCAATATAACCTTTTTCCAGTTCCTGCTGTACTTTTATTGCATCAGCGCTCATCAAATCGTACCTGAGATAACACAAATTTGCTACCAGGTTAAAAAGCCAAAATGCTGAGGTTGAGGAATAAGTAAGCATATCGCCGTTGCCGGCTTTGAAACACTCCGGAACCTGAGTAATACTTGAATAAATGGGAGTATATACTGATGTTGCAGCATCATCAACTCCAAACCAGAAAATTCCACCGATGGCATCGGGCAATCCGCCGCGGGATTCAGCAATAAATGAAAATCCTGTCTGTTGGGTAGCTGTAGCTCTTTCATTGCAGTACTCTCGTCCATTATCCTTTTCAGAAACCTTCCATGTGAGCGGGCGCCAACGGTAAGGTAACCCAAAAGCTCCTGCACCGGCATCATTTCTCATATCGAGGGGAGTACCCTCAAGATGGTCGCGCATGAAATTCATCAGATCATAATTACTGATTTTTCGGTTTGGTTTTACCCAAAGGGGCATGCGATTGCTGAGATCATGACCAGAAACATAATTATAGTATTGCTGCATGTCATTATTGACAGATTTGAAAAACGACCATACCCTGATGTCACAAAAACGCGCACCGCCAAAAGTAACAGGAGCATACGTATCGGAAAAACTGAACTCCTCATCCTTTCCGCTGAAAAGGCCTTTATTGCGGGCAACATCAATAATATCCCATGCATAGATGCATTCAATAACAGGATCATTTAAGCGTTTTAAATCCTGAGATGTTATGGCAATGCTGCTTTTTTTACCCGTTGCCAAAGGAAATGTCTGTATTCTGGCCTGGTTAGCATGCCCAGAAATATAACCGTCAGGAATACGACGTGCAACCCATACAGCTCCTTTATTACCCGGACCTTTTCCGATAATCTCGAAAATCCAGGCTTCATTTGCATCTGCAATGGAAAATGATTCCCCCGAACTTCCATATCCATATTCTGAGACAAGATCTGATATTACTTTTATGGCTTCTCTGGCAGTTTTAGCCCGTTGTAAGGTGGTATAAATAAGACTTCCATAATCCATAATACCCATAGTATCAATCAGACTTTCATTTCCGGTATATGTAGTTTCCCCAATAGATAGCTGATGCTCATTCATATTTCCAACTACAGAATAAGTGTGCTTAACCTGTTTAATTTGCCCCATGAATCTACCCGAATCCCATTCATAAATATCCAGCATACTTCCTTCAGGATAATCTTTCGATGGCCAGAAATACAATTCTCCATAAAGTACATGGGAATCGGCCGAATAGGTTATCATGGTAGACCCATTTGAAGATGCTCCTTTTGTTACAATGAAATTTGTACAAGGAAAAGAAGGGAAGGGAATAAAAATTAGTGCAGCAATTATCCCTCTCGCTTTTATAGGATTCGTTTTTATCATATCAATATCTGGTTAAGTTTTTTTCAAAAATACATATTATTATTACTTATAATCGATAATATTAAAAACCCATTAGTATTTTTTATAACATGATTTGCAAAAGTCATAGGTTAATCAATGATCCGGAAACTTAAAAAATGGTCAATATTATTTTAGCCATTTATCCGGAATCTGATACCGAAAACCTTTTATCTCTGAATAATATGTAATAACAGATAAGAAAATCAAAAAATCTTTTATGGGTCATAAATAATGATAATACACAGAGGATAATCTTTGATATTGATCAAATTGAAACAGTACCCCCCTGGTTTTTACAAAGTTTTTCAGGAATAATATGTAAAAAACTTAATTACCCCTATGGTTTGAAACAAATTTATTTTAACTGTAATAAAATTTAAGTTTTTTTAACAATTATTTAATACACTAAGTAATCGATATTAAAAAAAATGTATTAAATTTGCAGCACAATTATTTAAGAAGTTTGATGCAAAATAAAATTGCTACACGATACAATAAATGATAAGTAGTTTTAGTTAGTAGTTTAGTTGGTAGTTTTAGTTAGTAATTTGAGGAAAAAGGATGCGCTGTGACAGCGCATTCTTTGTTTTAAACCATTAGCATCAGTATTTCTTTCCGGTCTTCTGCAGAAAGCTTAAAATTCATTCCGCTCACAAGGTTGTGGTTCATGACTCTTAATATTTCTTCCAAATCTTTATCCCCCTTACCGATTTCGCTTAATTTTACCGGGCTTCCCAATCCCCTGAAAAAATTCTCAAGACCGGTTATAGCAGCATCAGAATCCCTTTTATTAAAGAGTTTTTCTCCCAATTGTGCAATTCTATCGGGATTCCTTTCTTTTATTTTTGTTAACCATGCAGGATACACAATCGATAAGGATGCTCCATGAGGTGTGTCATATAAATAAGATAATACATGTCCGAGTCCGTGAACTGCCCAGTCACCCGATACTCTTCCATAACTTGTTAATCCGTTAAGGGCATTGGTGGCAGCCCACATGATTCGGGCACGTAAATCATAATTGGAGAGGTCTTTCATCAGCATGGGACCATATTCCATTGCTTCTTTAATTATAGCCTCAACAAACCGGTCAGACAAACTGGCATCACCTTCTCCGAACCAGGCTTCAAGACAGTGGGCGACAAGATCAACAATTCCATAAGCCGTATAATTTTCAGGTACGGTAAGAGTATACGACGGATCAAGAAAGGAATGTTTTGGATACATGGAGAAATGACCATACCCGAGTTTTTCTTCTGTTTCATGATTTTGTAATACTGCCACAGAATTCATCTCTGTACCGGTAGCTGCGAGAGTAAGCACAGATATAAGTGGAATTGCTCCGTTGGGATTTACTTTTTGTTTAACAACATCCCAACCTTTTACCTTATCATGTATGCAGATAGCCGTTATTTTTGCTGAATCAATAACACTGCCACCTCCAACAGCAATGATCACGTCTACTTTTTGACTTATTCCCAAGGCTGCCGCTGCATCAACATCCTGAACAACAGGATTGGGTTTAATTCCATCGTATTCAAATACTTCCGCTCCGGCTTTTGATAACTGTTCCAAAGTATCTTTATAGCTTCCGTTCTTTAATACAGAGCCTTTACCATACATTAACAGGACTTTTTTTCCAAATGGACTTATTGCGTCAGGTAATCCCTGAATAACCCCTTTACCAAAATGCAACTGTGTTGGGATGTAGGCGATAAAGTTTTCCATGATATTCAGATTAATTTAAAATTTTACAAATTTGAAAATGAAATTACAATCCGTCACCTTTTAGTCACCGTAGCTTTCCGCGAGCGCTGAAGCTACTCTGCGGAGGCGCTAGCGCAGGTGAGCCCGTCACCCCGTCACTCCGTCACCTTTTAGTCACCTTAGCTTTCCGAGAGCGCTGAAGCTACTCTGTGGAGGCGCTAACGCAGGTGAGCCCGTAACCCTTAAGTCACCGTAGCTTTCCGAGAGCGCTGAAGCTACTCTGTGGAGGCGCTAACGCAGGTGAGCCCGTAACCCTTAAACCTTTCCCTTAACAATCAGTCCCGCGCAAT
>CAYGFI010000113.1:0-2982 GCA_964349045.1 uncultured Chitinophaga sp. | reverse complement strand
CGCAGGTGAGCCCGTAACCCTTAAACCTTTCCCTTAACAATCAGTCCCGCGCAATGATCCTCAGAGCATCCGGTAACTGATGAAAACACATTCACAATATTGTTTATGCGAAGGTAACCCAGAAATGCAAAAACTAACGCTTCTTTAAAATCAACCAGGTTTTGCTCAGGGATAATGATCTCACAACGGATTTTTTGTCTGATTAGTTCAATTAATAATTTATTTTTAGCGCCTCCACCGGTAATAAAAACATTTTTACCACCGGTTTTATTTAAAATATTGCTGATTTGAAGAGCAATGTGTTCATAAAAACTTCTTAAAATATCCCTCAGGTCATAATTCTGGTTTAACAAAGGTTCCACATGTTTTATAAACCATTCTCTTCCCAGTGATTTCGGTGGATTCTTTTCGTAGTAATCCAATGCATTCAGTTGATCCAGGATTACGGGAATGATTTTCCCATTTCTGCCAGCCTCACCGTCTTTATCATAAGTCAGTCCCATTTTACCGGCAATATAATTTAATCCCATGTTAACCGGACAAATGTCAAAAGCAATTCGCCTGTTTTCCATTTTGTAGGAAATATTTGAAATACCACCCAGGTTAAGGCAAGAATCATATTTACCAAAAAGGTATTCATCACCGGCAGGTACAAGAGGAGCGCCCTGGCCTCCTAGCGCAATATCCATGGACCGGAAATCATAAATCACAGGAATACCGGTCAAGGCAGCAATATCATTGCCATTTCCAATCTGAAGGGTGAATCCTTTCGATGGTTGATGAAAGACCGTATGACCATGTGATGCTATCCAATGAGCTTCCATTTTGGTGTCTGAGAGAAACTTTCCTGATATTCTGCCAATCCATTTCCCATAAGTATGATCAAGGGATAAGAGATCTTCTGATTTCATATGGATAGCATTATTGAGCGAATCGCTAATGTCAGCAGGATAGGGTAGGGTTAAAACATTCAGGATTTTGTAACTCCAATCAGAATGGTTCCGTCCAAAACTGCATAATGCCAGATCGATTCCATCGAGTGATGTACCCGACATGATTCCCAGAATTTTTATTGGATTCAGAACCTTTACCATAAAAACTTAGTTTTATATATTTTCTGGTTACCAACAGCATCTTTAATATAAAGCTCCACTTCATGCTCTATTCCGGATAAGAGCCTTTGAGAATCAAAGGTATATATTATAAATTCGTTTTTAGGGTCGTATTCAAAAAGAACCCATTCGCCATCAATAAATCCTTTATATTCGGAAACTCCGCTAAGTTCATCTGTCACCCTAAACAGGATTGCGGTTTGTGAATTCATATCTGCACCGGGCTTCATATTTAGCGGTAATATAATTGGTGGTACAGTATCCAGAACTAGTGTATATTTCCCGAATTTACTGATACGGGAAGATATCCTGTTTCCATCCCATGTACTGTATAAAAAGGAAATTTTATTACTATCGTCAATCATGAAAATTGAAGTTTTATTTCTGATTCGCTCAGGAATCAGATCCCCCGAAAATGAAAGCTCGGCAGATTTATGCAGAGGCGTATAGTTATCTCCAATAAAATGGGTAAAGGGGTAAAAACTTTGATAGCCTCCGTCTATGCGGGCATAATTAAAAACACAATCATCATATAGGGCGTTCACGGGTAATATGAGTCTGATTTGTGAGTTTTCATAATAATTTGGAGAACTCCATTTAAAAACCTTATCAGTAATTGAGTCAGTTTTCTGAGGCGCAACAGAAGGTGGAATTCCTTTGACAAAAAATTTCACCTCTGAAGAATTGCCATATGCATCTTTAACACGAATGTTCACTTTTGAAATTTCTCCCCCGTTAAAATTAATAAGGCCATCTTTTACCAGAAGGGGATACAGACTCAGATGATTATTGGGCTTTCGGTATAACAAGTGAACCTTCCTGCCTTTTTCTACCGTGGCCCGATAATCGACATGAGCATTGATATATGAGGATTCTGAAAAGCTAAACTCATCGATCCGGAAGAGATAAATGGCTATATCGTTTACAAAAAGTTCGATCGAATAAATACCACATTGATTATTCACATCGTTCATAAAATCAAAAGTTTCCAGTCCAAATCCGATCTTTCCTTTAAGTATTATGGTATCATTCGAATTTAATTCATAATTTATGTCAGATTTTTTCAGAGATATTACTTTTGGCCAGGCGTATCGGCCCACCGGGGTTTCTCCCAGGGGATATACATACAGATTAAATAGTTGTGGTGGGAGATTATCCTTTATTTCAAAACCATAATTCAAAACGTTCAGTGGATGCTGACTGGAAGTCCCCCTAAGTTCAAAATGCAAATGAGGCCCTCCGCTGCTTCCCGTATTACCTGAAAAGGCAATAACTTCGCCTCTCTTAACTTTAAATAATTCCTTATCGGGATAAATGTCTAATGCATGAGTCTTTTTTTGATACTGGTAGTCTTTAACGTAATGTGCAATGGTATCATTAAAACGGTCAAGATGTCCGTAAACCGAAGTAAGTCCTCCGGGATGAGTAATATAGACAGAATTTCCGTAACCCATTGTCTGTATTTTGATCCTGGAAACATAACCTTCATCAACAGCATACACTCTTTTTCCGATCACTCCCTGGGTTTTGAAATCGACTCCGCTATGAAAATGGTCGCTGCGCAACTCGCCGAAATTACCACTCAGGTACAGAGGAATGTCAAGGGGAGGATGAAATTTTCCCTGAGATGAGGTTTTTTGGGAGAAAATGTTTTGAAACATTAACAAGCCAAACAAAATATTTCTTATAGTTATCATTGAGGATTCGCTTATTTGCAAAGGTTTAAATAAAGTGTAAAACTAAAATTTATATTATAAGCAATAAAAATGAAAGCGTTATTTTTTTATTTGTGAAAGCTATGTTATATTTGTATTAACTAATTGAAAGGTATGAATGCCAGCCAGGTTCAAATTATTGATCAGTTGAATTC
>CAYGFI010000112.1:0-15518 GCA_964349045.1 uncultured Chitinophaga sp. | reverse complement strand
AATGTTTTCTTTAAAAATCAATCATAATTGTCAGGTAAATCAATATTTCGTCCCTACGGGACTTTGTGCAACCCGGGCCTACTTTGTTTATCTACCAATATTTGATCCCTAACGGGATCGTCCCGTAGGGAAGAAATATTGGTAGTAATGCAGTTAATAAAGAGTACAAAGTCCCGTAGGGACGAAATATAATCAGAGTAGCTGAATATTCATTTTTTTTAATCGGATACCAATGAAAAACAATATCTATTCCAAAAGAATAAACTTTTGCCTTTTTGCCCGGATATATTGAATTAACTATGTACATTCTCTATCAGGAATTTCTTGATTTCAACAGGTGTCGGAGTTGTAAATGTTGATACGATGATATTGGTAAGAATTGCGAGGGGTGCACCTATCCATGCAAAATACCACACGTTCAGCCAATACTCAACAAATGCCTGACCGGGTAAACTTGCTCCCGATTTTGCAGCAATAAAATAAGTGAGGGAAAATAAAGAAATCGTAATACCTACTGCCATTCCTGCTTTACCTCCGGCTCTGTTGGCGCCACTCCACCAGATACCAAGCAGAAACAAGGGGAAAATAGTACAGGCTGCCATGGAAAAGGCAACTGCAACCAATTGGGCAATCATTCCCAATTTAAGCATGGCAACAATGCCAACAATTAATCCCATAAAAACAGTTCCAAAACGAGCCATTCTTAGCTGGGCTTTAGGTGTTGCATTTTTATTGATGATCTTGGTATATAAATCGTGTGAAAAAGCTGAAGCGCCGGCCACAAGCAATCCCGAAATGGTTGAAAAAGCAGCAGCAATAGCGCCGGCAGCCAGCAAACCTACAACAAGGGGATTGATATCTCCCAATTGAGCGGTGTAAACCACAATAGCATCAGAAGCCAGTCCTCCGACTTCAGGATTTGAAGATAGAATTTTTCCGAAAGCTGAATAAACAGGTGCGCTCCAATATAACACGCATATAAAAAATAATCCCCAGACACATGAAAGGCGGGCATCCCTGATGGTTGGAGTAATATAAAAACGTTGTAAAACATGAGGTAGGCCTGCAGTTCCAAGCATCAGTGAAAAACTAATGGCTATCCATTGAAATGCTGTGCTTCCCGTTGCAGGATCCCATGGCATTGCAAATTCAGGACTTGGTACCATAGAAACATTATGTCCGTATGCATTAACCAATTCAATACCTGCTGCAATGTTTGGTGCAGGAATTCCCTGAACAATATCCGATACAATTGAACCATATCCAAATTGTGGCAATAACCAGAAATAATCAAATTTATACGTCATCAAAAACGTAGGGAGCAGAAATGTAATTATTATAATAATATATTGGATTACCATATTTTTAGTTGCTCCGATCATACCAGAAATCATGGTGTAAAAAATTACCACGGAAGCGCCAATAATTACTGCCCACATATATTCGATACCGAGTATCCATTTAAACATTAAACCTACTCCACCAAACTGACCAACACAATAGGCAAAAGAAATGATAATAGTGAAAATTGCACTTGTTGCCCTCAGTCCCTGCGAATAATATCTGTCGCCAATAAAATCGGGTGCAGTAAATTTTCCATATTTACGAATTTGTCCGGCCATTAAAATAAGCAAAAGAACATAGCCGCCTGTCCAACCAACAACATAAGCCAATCCATTATAACCCGTAATATACATCATGCCTGCCATTCCCAATACTGAGGCGGCGCTCATCCAGTTTGCCGCGATGGCCATTCCCGAACTTACATTTGATATTTTCCTTCCCGCCGCATAATAATCGGTTGTATCTTTTGCTTTGGAAAGAAATCCAACCAATACAAAAGTAGCAAGCATCAAAATTAAAAGAATGGCCGGGCCCACTTTAAAGCTGCCTTCAAGCTGGGTTAAACTGTCGGCATAAGCCAAAGCAGGTAATACTAATATACTTAGTGTAATAAATATCCTTTTCATAAATTATTCAATTTTGTGATTTTAGCAATTATTCAATTATTGAAAATTTCTTTTGAATTTGAGTAATCCTTATGCTATAAAACAAACTCATTAAAACAAACAGGATTAAAAGAAATTCCGCTGTATAGAAATAATGAAAAGGAAAGCCCAGAAATTTTGTGTCGGTTAAAAATGACTGGTTATGGGTAAGGTACAATTTCATTACTTTCGGAAGAGCCTCCATTTCCTCGCCGGTAAGTTCTTTAATCTCTGCATTTAAATTATATGGAAGTATTGCCGCTTTATTATTGGTAGGATCAATCCCTGTGCTTTCATTTGCGATGGAATTGATAGTCGCCTTTATTCTTGTCAGATCTGATTTCAACCGGGCATATTCTGCTTCTGATGCTTTAGCGAGCTTTTCTCTGGTGGTTGCCAGTTCTTTAACCTGTTCTGATAAAACAAGTTTTTCCGGGTCGCTTATCATGCCAAAAACATACCACGTTATGGCATTATCCAGAACAATCTTGTGTTTTGCTTTTACAGACGATTTCCCGGCAACTGCAATCAGTGAATTCACCAATTCCTTTTTTTCCTGTTCACCGGCATTTCCTGTTTTTACATTTTCCCACACCGATTCAAATGCTATCAATGCTTTTTCCGGTGTTGGCTTTTGAAAGACCAGCAGAAGTCCCTGAAACCCAAAGATTGCGACAAACCAGATTATTAATAGTGTGATTATCAGATTCCTGTTCCTTTTGCCATAAGGACTGACAGGTTTAAACAAACTAAAGTTGTAGTCATTGCTGCGCGTTTCCAATTGAACCTCCTTTGTTTAATAGTTTAAGGATTAAAAATTCAATAAAAATAACTTTAATATACAATACTTGATTATTTAATAAGATGAAAATAAACATTGTTACAAAACAACTTATTGGCTATATTTGAAACAAAAACGCAATGAAGTTCACAAAAAATTGCAACTGTAACTACTGCTTATTAAAATGTGATATATATCCTGCCCTTGTTAAAAATGGAAAAGATATTGTTGATATTAATCCCTTGCATGCTCATTTTAAAAAACACGATGTTATTTGTAAGCAAGGCTCAGAGGTAACACATGCCTTGTTTTTAGTAAAGGGTTCTGCTAAACTTTATATAGAGGGACTTAATAACAGAAATATAATTTTGTATATACTCAAACCACCTGCATATATCGGGTTACTGTCATTTTTTGAAAATCCCAGATATTTCTATTCTGTAAGTTCACTGGAAGATTCGGAAGTGTGTTTCATTGATCTGAATTTTGTTAAGCAGCTTTATATTGAGAACCATGATTTGCTGCTGATTTTGAATAAAGCCCTTGGGAAATCAGTTTCAATAATTATGAAAAAAATCATTTCGCTTAACCAAAAACAAGTAAGAGGAAGAATAGCGGAAAACCTTATTTATTTATCCGAGATACACCATAGCCATAACTTTCATATGGGCTTAACCAGAAAAGAAATTGGCGAAATGTCGGCTATTTCAGAAGAAAATACTGTAAGGCTGCTTTCCGAGTTTTCAAAAGAGAGTATTATTTCTATTAAAGGAAGGGAAATTGAAATATTAGACATGCCCTTGTTAAAAAAAATAAGCGAGGTTGGATAGTATTTGTAAGAAAGGTCAGAACTATGAGAATTCAGTACTGTTCGGATTTACATCTTGAATTTGAGCATAACAGCAAATATATTTTAAACAAACCACTAACTGTAAGTGGCGAAATTTTAATTTTAGCCGGGGATATTATTCCATTGCATGATGAGTTTTTTAATAACTCCTTTTTTAGCTTTATCGCTGATAATTACAAACAGGTGTTCTGGGTACCCGGTAATCACGAATTTTATTATATAGACATTACCGACTACCGCAAATCGTATAATATCCAGGTACGGGATAATATTAATATCGTAAATAATATTGATCTTCAATACGGGAGCATTCGATTTGTTTTTAGCACTTTGTGGTCGAAAATCAGCGCTTTATATGAAAAAACCATTGAACAAAGCGTTTCCGATTTCGAATGTATCAGCAAGGGAAACAGAAAATTTAAAGCAATCGATTTTAATACACTGCACAACGATGGATTAAAATTTCTTCAACAATCCTTACAGCAAACACATGAAATTACGGTCGTTGTAACCCATCATTTGCCTTCAGATTTATGTAACTCCGATTTACATAAAAACAGTACATTAAATGAAGCCTTTTGTGTTGATTTAACCGGTTTTATTGAATCCTGCAATGCGAATTTCTGGATTTACGGACATAGCCATTTTAACCAAAAGCCGGTATATATCGGGAATACCATTTTACTTACCAATCAACTTGGATACGTTCAGAGCAATGAGCACAAAAGTTTTAAGCATAATGCATTTTTTGCTGTCTGATCACTGAACACTACGTGTTTAACCTGAAATCAATTTTAATTTTGTTAAGATAATCGGGGATTTTTGACAAAACGTTTTTCAGACTGGAGATTTCAATTTCGTTAAGACTTTTGGTATTCAGAGAATTTGATACAGGTAAACTCTTCTCTACCAAAGATATCTGATTTTTAAAACGCAGCTTCATTAAAAAGTTGTAAATGTAAATCATTTCATCAACCATGTTCTTTGCAATAATATGTCTTAATTCTAACGCATGTAACCTTTCCAGCGTATTGGTATGCGAAATGGAGTTTTGAAGGGAATAGGTTCTGGCGAACATTATGATATGGTTAATACTACTTTTTAAATCAATAATCTCTCCATCCTTATCGCTAAGGTTACTTACTGATGATATTTGCTGGATTTTTGCATTAAACGTGTTATTGGCAAGATGATATAAAAAAACCGCCTGGTGTGGAATCAATGAATTAATTGTTTTTCTTAAATCGTTTGCAAACTCCGGGTTACCATAAACATTTCTAAAATCAAAGAAAACAGTGGCATCCAAAAGGTTTTGAGGTTCAGGCGCTGTTATCCAGTCAGTGAAATACTTTTTCCAGGCGCTGATTGGTTTGTTCCACTGTGGGTTTTTCGCCATAATATTTCCTTTACAAAACGAATAGCCTGCATGGTTTAATGAATTGCACACCATTTCACCGAGTCTTATAAAATACTCTCCCACTAAACTTTCTTTTTCAATGGGAACATCCTCATAAATGATTGCATTGTCCTGATCGGTAAACAAAGATTCTTCTTTTCTGCCTTCACTCCCCAGGCATATAAAAGAGAAAGTAACCGGTGGCGCTCCAATCTCTCTAATGGTTAATTCAATAATCCTTTTTATTACTGAGTCGGAAAACGATGATGTGAGATTGGTAATGTGACTTGCAGATATATCACTTTTTATCAGCGGTTTAATAAGCAATTGAAGAGCCTTGTAGCATTGCTTCAGTTCATTATTGGTTTCTGATTTATTTACCTTTTGAATAAAAAATAAAAGTGAGTTTGTTACACTTTTATATATTTCCCGGGTACTGAATATTCCTGTAATTTTATTGGTCTCATCTCTTACAACCAAATGATTTAAATTCTTTTCTTCACAAAGAATTATTGCATCGCCGACTGCTGTGGCAGTTCCAATATAAATGACAGGAGAGCTCATAATTAAATACAAGGGATTTTCTAAATTTAATTTTAAAGCAAGTACCCGTTTTTGTATGTCGCTGTTTGTTACAATTCCAATATAATCGTTCTCATTTTTTGTTACCAGCAAGTGGTCAGTTTTCCGTTTCCGCATAACTTCAATTGAACTGCTTATTGACGAATCCCCATCAACTGAGTTAAATGGAATGATATAATCTGTAACGGGTTGTTCAATTAAAAATATTGAAGATTTTAATTCTGCAATCAGATTATTGGTTTGTGTTGCTTCATCTTCCCGGGAGGTGATATCTTCAATAATACCCTCACAAATCAATTCATGAACATTTCCACTATTAATAACTACCAGTGAAACTGAAACAATCGAATAGTTTCCGTCTTTTTTATAGATTTTCAGGACTTTGCTTTTTAAAAAGCCATTTTCAATAAGATTCCTGATCAGGTATTTTTTATCATCGGTCTCAGCCAGCAATCGGAGAATACTGGTATCAGCTAATTCTTTAAAGCTATCGAATCCCAATATTCTGACGGCAGTTTCGCTGGCGAAAAGAAATTTGCCTTTTGAATCTAACCGCGCCTTGAAAAAACCAATATTCAGAGTACCAATAAGCTTTTGATAATCCAAACCTGAAGAGTCTGTGTTTTTATCGATGGAAATATCTTTTATAATCAATATGTTGACTGTATTACCGTAGAATCTGGTAATTGAAGATATAATTAAAACATCTATTAATCCTCCGTTTTTTTGAATCAGGTTTAATTCAAATTGCCCTTCCTTTATGGTATTTCCCGAAAATATATCAAGTATATCTTTATTGTTTTTCAACCTTATTATTTCATGTAATGGAAGGTTAATTAGTTCACTGGTTTGGTAGCCGGTCATTTTACTAATCACGGCATTGGAGAAGCTTATTTTACCCTCATAAAGCATTAATAAGCCCTCGGTTGCCGCTTCAACCAGCGTCCGGTATTTTTCTTTCGATTCATGCAAATCGTTTTCAGCAGCAATTCTTTTGCGTTCAATGATAAAACTTTGTTTTAAAATATAGAAAAGCAGGAATGCAATTAAAATGGTAATTGCGACGGAAATCCATACCAGTTTATTGGTAAGGGCAGCTATTTCTTTTTTTACATCCTCAATATAAATGCCTGTTCCTATTACCCAATTCCATGGTTTAAAAATCCTGACATAAGACAGTTTTGGGACGATTTGCGAGGAGTCATCCTTCCATTGCCACATATAATCAACATATCCGTGATCCGATTTTTTTACGGTCTCTACAAATTCAACAAATAATCTTTTCCCCTGGGGATCTGTTAAATCAGATAAATCTTTACCCTTTAAGTCGTTTCTGTATGGATGTATGATCATTTTCGGGGTCATGTCTGTTATCCAGAAATAATCCTTGTTTTCTTCACCATAACGCAAATATTGTATTCCTGATACAGCAGTCTCCTGAGCCTCTTCGCGGGTTAATAATCCCTCTTTTTCATCATTTTCGTATTTCGATAAAATACTCCATGCCACGTTCGTTAACTCTTTAATGGTTTCACGCTTTCCGTTCATTATATTCTGTTGAAAACGAGGGATAATTACGAAAAAAATAGTAAGAATAAACAACAGGATTGATAGAATTGCCGGAAGGATTATATTGATGTAAAACTTTTTCATGCCGTATCCTGTTTTTTTAGATCACCTCTTACCATGCTTTCACAAATTGCCATGTAATTTCTAAAAAATTCTCCTCTTAATCAAATCCGGAATTTCTTAAAGGGATGGTTGCCGGTTCCAGCCCGCTGGCACCCTTGCAGAGGCTATCCCGGACGACCGGTTCATACATCCCATCGGATAGTGCTATCGGGAGAGAACCCATGCGAAAAAATAAAAAAGAATAAATTTGATTTTTTAAACACGTTCATTGCATACCGTTCTAAGATTGCCCTTCGGGGAGATTGGCTTCAACAGTGAGTAAATTAACCGGAATGAGGGGGCAATTTGTCCTGAATAAACACCAGAATATGCCGGCAATAAAAAAACTGCCGACATTCTTACAAGTAATTCCTTAAAATAATACTTTTATCACTTTCCCACTATTTTAAGATCAATCTGCGTCCTAAACTGACGCAGGAATTATCCGAAACCTGCATATCTGTCAAAGTTAAACGATTATTCCTGTAATTGGCTGGTAAAGCCGGACATCTAAACTTTTGACTGATGGTTTACCGTAAGTTTCGGGAAGAGAAAATGCCGGAAGAAATCCATGAAATTCCATGGAGAATGCGCTATATGCAAGCCTTTCTCCCGTGAATGCTTCATCCGGTTCAGGGTGCTAAGCAGCTCAGGGTAAAAAATGACCTTCATTCCCTTCTCCCCTATCCTCTTTCTGAAACTTACCAGGTCGAAACGATTCATTAAGGGCTTTTCACTGAACCAGACCTCCCCGCAGAAATACTGAATACAGGGATCCTGGATCCAGTGCCTGAGAATGCTGTTATCACTGCAACCGTAGATATACTTTAAGATCAGAAGGCCTGCCATTTTACGTACCGGTATGGCTCTCCGGCCTTTATCGGGAGAGTAATGCCCCTCCAGCCTCAGGCTGATCTGTTCCCATTTGATCTTACCGGCCAGCCGCACCAGCTCATTATCCTCGCGGATATGATGCCTCAGTGGCACCCTGAATATATCCAACTGAGGTGATTTATCCAGTTTACCTATCATACTGTATGGAATTTATATAAAGTTCCGAAAAACTTTCGGGAATTACCCTCATTTGAAAATCAATTATTTATAAACAGGCAATTGTTAATATCGGAGAGTGAAATCGGAGGTGCAGGACAACAGCTTTACCCAAGGTAAAGGATATTGTCAGATTGAGTTTTGATGGTAGTTTTTCGAAATTTGAGTTTCAGAAATAAATAGTATAACTTTCAGGAGAGGTAAAAATATATTGCAACTAAATTTGCCCCACCCTTCATTCCCCTCACCCTGTGTTGGATGGGATGTCGTAAACCTGGGAGCATTCGATTATGGCGAGGATAAAGAATCCCTATCCCCCGGTAGAGGGATTCAGGCTGAGAAAAAAAGTGGACAATACCAGAAATTGCAGAATAAACTTTCTGCGACATAAAAGCGTTTATTAAGGAAAACCGATACTCAATTAATAACAATATGAATAAAGTAAACAATCCAAACGGAATAAACCGTCGCGAATTTTTACAAACCGGTGCAAAGATTGCAGCTTCTGCCATGTTTGTAAGCTTTGGAACTTCTAAAATATTTGGTGCTCTTAACCTGAACCCTGAAGAAAATAGCATTAAAAATATCACCCTTAACAATGGTGTAAAAATGCCAATTCTCGGATTCGGAACCTTATACCTTAACGGAGCTGTTGGCGAGAAGTGCGTTGCTGACGCAATTTCCCTGGGCTATAGATTGCTTGATACGGCCACAGTTTATGGCAACGAAGAATCAGTTGGAGCAGGCATAAAAGTTAGCGGAATTAAAAGGAAAGAGCTATTTGTAACCTCAAAAGTCTGGGTTGACGATTCGGGTTATGAAAAAGCAAAAAAAGCCTTTGAAACCTCCCTGAACAAACTGGGACTGGATTACCTGGACCTGTACCTTATCCACCGGCCCCGCGGTGATGTAAAAGGTTCCTGGAAAGCAATGGAAGAACTTTATAAGGAAGGTAAGATCAGGGCGATCGGTGTAAGTAATTTTGAACCTGAACAGATTAGTGAACTGATTGCAAATAATACAGTCAGGCCGGCTGTTAACCAGATCGAAACACACGCATTCTTTCAGCAACCCAATTCGTATGAATTTTTAAAACAAAATAAAGTGCAAATGGAAGCCTGGTCTCCTTTTGCACAAGGACGTAACGGTCTTTTTACAAATCCGGTACTTGCCGCCATTGGCAAAAAGTACAATAAAACCAATGCCCAGGTGAGCTTACGATGGCATTACCAGAGAGGCATTGTTGCCATTCCGAGAACCTCACAAAAAGCCCATATGGCAGAAAACCTGGATATTTTTGATTTTGAGCTGGATGAGAAGGATATGCTGGCTATCTCACCGTTGGATTTGAATATCACGCAGTTTCCGGAGTGGGAATGAAAATGAGGGGTCAGTTTCACCTGAATAAAGGTTTTCTTAACCTCAGATAATGCCTTTATCAATTTTTTACAGACATTGTAAGTAAAACCGATATCCCGATTCTTAAGCCATTCCAGCCTGGCCGGATAGCAGTGTTCCCGGTACTAAGTATCTCTCTTTTATCTGTTTCAAAAGCTTTTTTGCCAAATTGAAAGAAATAGCCTGCATTCAGCTCCAGGCTTACAGACTTATATATGCTGCGCCTGAACTTTACACCAGGTTCAAAATAATAATTTTGCGATTTGAAAGAATAATCTGAATTTGAAATTTCCTGTTCACCCACTGTTAGATGCTCCTTTAAATCTAAACCTGAAAATGCAATACCTCCCTCGGAAAACAGAGATAACTTATAGTTGTCAGGGAAAGTAAATAGCAATAAGTCGATATACGCACCGGGGGCAATGCATTTTGTCTTTATATTAAAAAGATACTCACCGGAGTAATCTTTGGATGATATTCTTGAACCTGTTGAATAAAAAGCTGCCTGGAGGCCAAAGCTGAATTTATTAAAGCTTGCTGAAATAGCAGGTTTATAGTAAAAGTATGGGGGATAATCTGCAATTACCCTGGCCTGAAAAGGCAAGTCTTTAAAAACATTATCGTTTAGTTTTTTTAAATCTTTCATAGTATAAAAACCAATCCCGGTTTGCATACCGATTTCCAAATAATTAGTTTTTCGCTTACAATGCATGATTTATCATACGACATATTGTTTTTCTGAATTATTTGTATATTTGCATGAAATAACATTCAAATGAAAATAAAAACTGTCGATATGAATGATAAATCATACGAAGAATGGAATGCGAAGTCAGATAAATCTTTAATGGAAACCATTGGGAATTTTATTCAATCAAATCGCTTAAATCAAAATAAATCGCAAGACCAGGTGGCAGCAGCTGCAGGAATAAGTCGTTCTACATTAAGCTTGCTGGAAAGAGGAGAAAAAGTAAAGATAGATAGTCTTATTCAAGTATTGAGAGTCCTTAATTTGTTATATATCATGAGTGTATTTAAAGTACAGGACCAAATCAGTCCAATTGAATACGCTAAGCTTAAGAAAAAACAGAGAAAACAAGCTTCGCCCAGAAAAGAGAACAATGTTGGCAAAAAAGATATAGGATGGTAGATGTAGCAGAAGTTAAGATATGGGGTGAATTGGCAGGAGCCATTCGCTGGGATGAATCGCAGCAGTTGGGATATTTTCAATACGACTCAAAGTTTATTCAAAAAGGTTGGGATTTATCACCTATCAAAATACCAATTGCTCAAGGTTCTGTAATTTATAGTTTTCCTGAACTACGAAAAGGAAGAAGTGAAACAGAAGATACCTTCAAGGGTTTACCTGGATTATTGTCTGATGTTTTACCGGACAAGTACGGAAATAAGCTGATTAATATCTGGTTAGCTCAACAAGGACGACCGGAAAATAGTATGAATCCAGTGGAGAAATTGTGCTTTATCGGCACGAGAGGAATAGGCGCATTAGAATTTGAACCAGCACAATTCAATACAGGAACAAAAAGTTTTCCATTAGAGCTAAACAGTTTGGTTGAAGTTTCAAAAAAAATGCTTAATGAACGAGAAGCTTTTTTAACCAACTTGAATGAGAATGAGGAAAAAGCAATGATGGAAATATTAAAAACAGGAACTTCAGCTGGAGGAGCACGTCCTAAGGCTGTCATTGCATATAACCCAAAAACCAAAGCAGTTAGATCCGGACAGGGAAATGCCCCCAAAGATTTCGAACATTGGTTGCTCAAACTTGACGGGGTAAGTGGGGAACAATTTGGCGAGAGTTCAGGCTGGGGTCGGGTAGAATATGCATATTACCTGATGGCAACAGACTGTGAAATTGAAATAAGTGAATGTCGTTTGCTGGAAGAAAATGGAAGAGCACATTTCATGACCAAACGTTTTGACAGAGAAGGCAATGTCAAACATCATATCCAATCTCTATGTGGTTTACAGCATTATGATTTTAATGACATGTATGGATACAGTTATGAACAAGTTTTTCAAACCATGCGGTTATTACGATTGACATATCCTGAAGCTGAGCAAATGTTTCGAAGAATGGTATTTAATGTATTGGCTACCAATTACGATGACCATACAAAGAATTTTTCTTTCATTTTCAAAAAAGATGAGAATTGGAGACTGGCTCCAGCATACGATTTATGCTTTTCTTTCGACCCGACCAATCATTGGGTAAGTAAACAAACTTTAAGTGTTAATGGAAAAAGACTTAAAATAACCAAAGAGGATATGATGACTATAGCTAAAGATAATAATATCAAAAGAGGCGTGAAAATTATTGAAGATATTAATTCCAAAGTGAAATTATGGAAAAAATATTCTGAACAAGCCGAAGTAAGAAATGATTTAAAAGAAATGATTGGTGGCAATTTGAATACATTCTAAAGATTCACAACTCTCTGCGTAAAGGAAGTTAGATTATTAGGGTGAATGATATGGTTATTGGAAAGATTATTAAATTATCTTGTGCGAATAGGTTTCCTTTCAGGCAATTATTTTAATACCTATGTTTTATTTATAATTATTAATTTGCAAGGCTCCTATCCTTTGCTTTCCCCGGCACGAGACAAGCATCCACGGCAGGAGAAAGTGGGGTTATGGGAGTGGGTTGTTTCAGAGCCAAAACATCGATAGATTAAATCCTTTTTTAGAGTCGGGATTTGAAAAATTTCATTTAAGGAATACCTTATGATTTTTACCCCATATCAATTGAAATTTTCTCCATGTCAATTGGAATTTTCCTCGTGTTAATTAAAATTTACCCATGTCAATTGAAATTTTGCCCGTGTCAATTGAAATTTAACCCCTAACAATTGAAATTTACTCCTGTCAATTGGAATTTTCCTCGTGTCAATTGAAATTTACCCCCGTCAATTGGAATTTACCCCTGTCAATTTGAATTTACCCGCGTCAATTAAAGTTTATCCGTGTCAATTGGTAACTTCCTCCATAATTTATATGCGTTTTAGGCTTCCTTTTGACTCAGCTTTCTTTTCTGGTTTTGATTCATCCTTTTTAAATATGGACCGATATATCCTTTTAGTCTTGCATCATTTTTCCAGAACATGTACTGGCCAACCCTGCGGATATCATAAACAGCATGCTTAAGATTTATGTCACAAAAGCGAGAAAATAAAAAAGCAAAGCACACGAAGTGCAGCAAAGAATTGCTTTACCGGAAAGCTTAATAAAAAAGATTCCTCATTCCACTTCGCTTCATTCGGAATGACAATAAATATTGTAAAGGGAGAGGCCTGGGCGGCAGCTGTATTTTCGAAGACCTTTACCATGAATCATTTTTTATTTTGATGAGAGTGAAAAATGACCAGAGAAAAAGCATAGATCATCCGTATACCTATATTATAAGGATTTGCAAAAGCTTATGGAATAATTATAATCCACATAAATATAAACTTAGTTAAACCAGTATGACAGCTTAAGGGTTAATCCCCGGTTCTTATTCACAAAATTTTCCGTGTAGGAATTCCCTGTGTACACAATAAACAGATCCGACACCGGTGCAAAGCGCCACTGGAAGCGGATATTCATATTCAGGTTATCGATCTGGTTGTTGTACTGGACGAATGTGGTAAGGAATATTTTATCCGTGAAGGTTATATCCAGCGTGGGACCCACAAGGATCAGCTTCGCACTGTTGTAAGGCCCGGGTAATGTGATGTTGTTATAACTCATCGTCATTCCGAGGCTGCCATAGGGCTGTACCCGGTAGTTCATCAGTCCGTTTACGTTCCAGCGGTTTCCGTTATAGTAACCGCCGTAGCCTGCATTCAGGGTGTAATTGAATAATCTGCGCGCATCTGAAGTAAATCCTGCACGGAAGCTTTTCCAGTGAAACTGCTCACCTGCGGCAAGTTTCTCTCCCCCGGTATTGGTAGGATCAAAAGCAAGGCTGAGCTTAACGAATTGTTCTTCCATGCTGGCGGACAACTCGCTTTTATTCTGCCATCCGATAGTGTATGAAAGCTTTGTTAACCGGTCCGTAAGATTGAATAAAGGATCGAAGATCGAATTGAAGCTGGCGCCGGGACCATGACTGATGACCCTTTCCGACCCTGATGGATAAAACAGGTAGCTGACAGACGGTGTGATCTCATAGATACCTGTCCTCCTGATATAACCCGCTTCGGCAATATAATCCGATCCTATCCACGACTGATCGATGCCGGCTTTCAGGTACTGTGAGGAATAGCTGATATTTCCGGAAACAGCAGCAGCATCTTTACCCGCCCCCGGATAAAATGACTGATGATAGAATGTCTTGCCCTGCCAGCGGTTATCCGCGTTGGCGAAATTATATTCAAGGCCTGCCACCCTGTTGTAAGGATGCACGGTTAACGCAGAATCATTGTATGATCCGGTGATCTCTTTATTCACAAGGAATCCGACAATGCTGGAGCGGCTGAATATCTCACGCTGAAGAACAGCGACCGCATAATTACCGGAAGGGATTTCGCCTTCTGATCCCGACTGCATATCCATCATCCCTACCCTCCATTTATTGCCAAACCTTCCGGTGAGTCTTCCGCCGTAATTTACAGGTACATTAAGTCCTATGCGCCTTGAAAAGAAAGGCTGTGCCTGACTGTTCCCGAGATTAGAAAACAGGTCACTGTTCTCAAGAAAAAACTGCCGTCTTTCAGGATAAAACAATTCAAAGCGGTCGAGATTAGTCTGCTGCCTGTCTTCCTCTACCTGTGAATAATCAGGATTTACTGTCAGGTCTAAGTTCAGTGAGGTTGATAATATCAATTTGGCATCAATGCCTGCATTCCATTTCCATTTTGCAGATTCACCGGTTTCAGTATTTTTTATGACTGTTGAAGTGGCATAAGGGATAAAGGATAAACGTAATCCTGCTTTATCAAGAGGCTTATCCCACATCAGCGTTCCAGCGTGTGGGAGGGAGTTATGAGGAAACTGACGCGGAACAGGAGCCCATGCTGATTTTTCGTTTGTTTTAAGATCCAGCCGGCCAAAGTTAACGCCCCATTCAGTCTCTCCCCCGAAATAGCGAAGGCTGCGAAAAGGGATGGACATTTCAGCCACCCAGCGATCGTCGTAACTCTTCACGGCAGATTTCCATTTTGTATCCCAGGTAAAGC
Organism: uncultured Chitinophaga sp.; assembly: GCA_964349045.1. Classification (GTDB taxonomy): domain Bacteria; phylum Bacteroidota; class Bacteroidia; order Bacteroidales; genus JACJXF01. The sequence goes on along the minus strand of CAYGFI010000112.1, from coordinate 619 downwards.
TTGACTGGGATCCGTTGTTAATCACCCCGTCAGCCTGGGCGCCCGCTGCAGAGACGCTGAAGGCATATCCGTTCGTCTGGTTATTATAGGTATCGAGATGTATCCTGAAATTATCATTTTTGAGAAACTCAAAATCCCTGCGCAGAGATTCCACAGGTCTTTTTCCGGGTAAGGGATCGAAGCAGACAGCCCCGACATATATATTTGATTTATCATAAGTGATCATAACAGTTGTTTGTGAAATTGCAAAACCTGTATCAACCGGTGTCACACGTATGAAATTCTCAGCTACCTCTGATTCCTGCCAGGATTTCTCATCAAGCACTCCGTCTGTCTTCATTATATCGCTGGTACGTGATATATGAATACGGTATTTATCACGGTTCACACCCTTATCCTGGGAATAAAGCAATATTCCCCCGAAAAAAAAGAAGATGGCAGAGAGCAGGAATCGTTTAGGGCTGAACATCGTTGAGTATGAGGATTCGAAAATAGGAAAAAGAAATTAATTTCCTCGCACCAGTGCTGACGGTGTATCTATTCGTTCTTTCATTAATTCACAGTAAACAGTGGGGAATATTCCTTCGACAAGCTCAGGTTCAGTTCGACTAAATAATTT
>CAYGFI010000111.1:0-15599 GCA_964349045.1 uncultured Chitinophaga sp. | reverse complement strand
AAATAACAATTACTGAATTTATTGAAATCATTCTTTTATTAAACAAATTAGGATTCAAATAACTAGGTTCATGCGCAGTAAATTTTACTGCGCATGAAGTAATTTTTTCTTAACCAACTTGATAACCAATATTTCGTTCTGCATGAGGATTATTGAAGTTACATAAAGCAATAAGGGGAATTGCTTTTGCCGGATTTAATATCCATCATTTTGTATTAAAGTTGGATTTCCATTATCATCTTTAGTAATCTCAATCTGATCAGCAGGAATTGGCAGAAAATCAGAAACATAAGCACCTTGACGAAGTAAAGGCCTTTTTTTACCCTCAGACGCAAAATATGCATTCATCACTTCTTCTGCTATATTCCACCTTACAAGATCGTATCGCCGGTGCCCTTCATTAGCCAATTCAAGTCTTCTTTCAAAACGTACAGCTTTTCTAGCATATTCCTGGTTAGAGAAAGATGGATAAGGTTCTATTACGTAATTTGCAGCAGGTGATCCATTCTGAAAGCGCAATGGTTCGCCATTTCTCGCTCTTAGTCTAACCCTGTTAACTAAATCCAACGCCATATCAAGATCATTATCTTCAACTGCTATTTCCGCTCTCATCAACAATAAATCAGCAAACCTATAAATGCTATAATTTATGTATGAACCTCCTAAAAATCCTCCATCCATTGCATCTTTTTGCGCTTTTGAAGGCATAAATTTTTTGACTCGATATGGACCATAATTGACTTGATCAACAACAAATGCCTGACCGGGAAAAAGATTACCTCCATTTCCGTCAATATTCCAGTCAAAATAAGGAATTCCTCTTCTGGCAACTGTCCAGTCTAATCTGGGGTCAAGATTATCGGTTGTTGGAGTAAAGGGTTCTGAGCTTCTAATGCCGTCATCATTTTTCAAATCCGTATCATTGAAGGTATCCAATAATGGTAATCCGTTTGCATCAGTTTTAAATGCATTAACCAGATTTTGAGATGGTTGTCCAAGTCCGCAACAACCGTGCAATTGTGCAATTCCACAAATACATCGCCCCCAATTTCCATTAAAGAATGGTATTCCAGAACCAAGAATTGCTTGAATTTGAAATATGAACTCTGTATTATTTGTAAGGTTTTCATTTTCACCCGTGAAGTTGTCGAAAAAATTATCAAATAATTTATACTTCCCAGAATTGATTATATCATCCAACAATCCCTTAGCATCGTTATATAGGTGTTCATCCATGTATAGCTTTGCTAAACCCGCTTTGGCTGCATATTTATGTGTTGACCCAGCATATTTAGGTTCAATTGGCAAATTTTCTATTGAATATAAAAAATCAGATTCAATTTTATCAAATATATCCTTATCATTTGGCACAATAAAATCTGTTGTATTTTCGTCAATCCAAGGGATTTTGCCCCAGTATCGTCTTCCTAAATGATAATAATGAGCCCTTAGATAACGAGCCTCTGCTGAGATTCTAATTTGTTCGTCCTTTGATATGCTGATATCATTGGAAAGCGTTTTGAGAACAGTATTACAACGTGAAACAGCCTCATAAACTGCTGCCCAATTAGCTCGTAAATACGAATTGCTAGGTGTGAGAGTAGACATTATGCAAAACTGATCCATTTCTGATTGATCAGCAACTTCTGAACCTTTTAATAGGTCATCCGATGCAACATCCCCATATACCCAATTTGAAAAATCATTTTGCCATCCCGTTGAGGCTAAACCTTGTGTACAGCCATCCAACGCCGAATAAGCAGATACTAGTAAGGCATCAATACCCTCCGGTGAGGTTAATAGATCAGGAGTTAATTTCCCTGGAGGTGTTACTTCCAGAAAGTCAGTACATGCAATAGGTATTGCGGCTATTATTAATGACAGTGCAAAGACTGTAATTCTTCTTTCATTTTTTGTTTTCATGGTATCTAAAAATTAGAATTCGACATTAAAACCAACTGCATAAAACTTTGCAACAGGATATTTATATCCATAATCCACTCCCAACTCACTATTTCCACCAAAACGAGTAGTAAATAAATATACTTCAGGATCTGGTCCAGTGTATTTGGTTAATGTGAAAAGATTTTGAGCTTGTACATAAATTCTAAGTTTGTCAAAAACATTAAGTTTTTTGAACGTATAACTTAATTGTAGATTTTGCAATTTCAGATAAGATCCATCTTCTACATAATAGGAAGATGATCGGTAATTATATGCGGCTGTAAGTGCATTGTATTGGGCAAGTTTATTACTATGATTTTCAGGGGTCCAAGCATCAGTTATTACACGCACACTTCTGGTAAAATATGCTCTTGTATCAAAATCTGTAGCCCATTTATTGTTATTCCATATTTCATTGCCCTCAACACCATTAAAAAACGCAGTAAGGTTAAAGTTTTTATAGGTGAGGTCAAGGTTTAAACTATATGAGAAATCAGGCTGAGGTTTTCCTAAATATGCTTGGTCATCTGATGTAATTTCACCATCGTCGTTTAGGTCTCTAAAATTAAAATTTCCAGCGTTAGGCCCATCTTGCACTACACCATCAACAATCAAACCATAAAAAACTGAAATAGGGTGTCCTACTTCTATCCTTGTAGCCCTAAGTCCTCCTTGACCGTATACTGGTCCATAGAAAACTGTATTTGGATTTTCGTCAATATCAATCACTTCATTTCTAAACCCGGAAATAGTTCCAAAAATATTAAAACCGAATTCATTGAATACCTTTTTGTATCCAAGAGTCATTTCTATACCGTTATTCTTAATTTTACCAAGATTAATGGTTGGTGGGGGAGTCACGCCTGTATTCAGAGGCAATGAGCCTAATGGTACAAGAGCATCCTTAGTTATTTTTCTGTACCAATTAAAACTGAAGTCCAGACCATTAAAAAGATTACTTTCCAAACCTATGTTTAATGAACTCGAAGTTTCCCACTTTACGTCAGGATTACCATTATCCGTTCTTATAAGACCCTCTGCCAGTTGCGTATTTGTCGCATTGATATCATAAGATCCGAAGGTATTATCGGGGGCGTATAAATCATCTGCCAGGAACTGACCAACAGCATTTTGATTTCCAGCATTTCCAAAGCTTGTTTTTAATTTAAGAAAATTAATAAATGAACTATTTTTTAGAAATTGTTCTTCTGTTATTAACCAGGCTAATCCTGCAGAAGAAAATGTTCCAAAGCGATTATTCACTCCAAATCGAGTGGATCCATCTCTTCTAATTGTAGTAGAAAAAAAGTATTTATCTTTCAATCCATAATCTAACTTGCCAAAAACTGATGAAAGCCTTAAAATTGTGGGTGTTTGTCCTACATTAGTCTGTGGACCTGAAGAAGCAACTAAATACCTATATGCAATAGACTCCGTAAAAAAATTTTGTCTTGAGGCACTAAATCCAGAAGATGTTGTCTCTGTCATTTCCTGACCTAATAAAAGTGCTAAATTATGATCGTCAGCAATTATTTTTGAATATTCAAGAGTATTTGACCATATCCAATTATTACTTCCGTTATATCCTACACCTAAACTATTTCTCGCGTTAGCACCTAATTGCTCAGGGTTTTTTGAAGAAAAACTTTTACTATTACCCATACTCTGAACAATCCCTAAGTTAGTTCTAGCAGATAGTCCGTTAAGGATATCAATTACTACGTATGCATTACCCAATAATTCAAGAGAAGAAGTATAATTATCTTTTGATCTGAAAAGCATAGCGACCGGATTATCGAAGTTAGTACCCAAGCTTAAAGCTCCACCCCTTGTTCCAGCGAAATTACCTGCAATATCATACACAGGAACAGCTGGAGGCATCAAATTACATAAGCCTATTGCATTTTCTCCAGCTGCACCCATAGACTTAGAACTTGAGAGGGTAATATTTTCACCTATCCGTAATCGATTATTTAACAGTGAAAACTCAGAATTTACTCTCATACTATATCGTTTATAATTAGTATATATAATAGCTCCGTTATTATCAAGATAATTAAACGATAATCCATATCGATTTCCATTGCCAGATCCTGTTAGTGTTACATGATAATTTTGAACAAGACCAGGACTGGTTATTTCCTCAAACCATTTGGTGTCTCCTGTCCTCATAATCTGATTATATATTAGATCATAGTCACTAATATCTGTACCGGGATCTCCTTCAAATGAACCTAAAGGACTAATGAAATCGGGTATTACAGGAATTTGACCATTGCCAAATTGTGAATGATTTAAAGGAAGTCCTGCATTTTTCTGGCTTAACCATATTGAATTCGCAAATTCTTGTGTATTAACCATTTGGGGTAAATCAGCTGCTACATTATACCCAGCATATGAATCAAATGTTAATTTGGTCTTTTGATCCATTTTCCCCTTTTTAGTGGTGATTATTATTACTCCTCCTGCAGCTCTGGCTCCATATATTGAGGCAGATGATCCATCCTTAAGAACAGTAATACTCTCAATATCTGAAGGATTAATGGCATTTAGGTTACCCTGATATTGAAGCCCATCAATTATATATAAAGGATCGTTGCCAGAATTAAAACTATTGAGTCCACGTATTCTTACAATTGAGCCTTGTGAAGGATCACCTGGTGATCCGATATCCACACCAGGTACTCGTCCTTGTAATGCCTGATTAACATTTGTGACAGGCAGATCATTTATGACATCACCATCTATAATATTTGTGGCTCCAGTGATGCTTTTCCTTTTCTGAGTTGAATAACCTACAATTACTACTTGATCAAGTATTTTTGTGTCTGGAACAAGGCTAACATCAATTATAGAACGTGACCCAACCGACAATTCAACTGACTGATATCCAATATAAGAAAATACCAGCACAGCATCAGGTTTAACCGGACCTATAGAGTAGCTCCCCTCTATATTAGTAATAGTACCTATCGTAGTCTCTTTTAGAACCACATTGACTCCAGGCAAACCAATGCCATTTTCATCTGAGACTGTGCCACTGATTTCCTGCGCTATACTTGCAGCAGTAAACAAAACAATATACAATGGTACTAGTAATAGTTTAAGTTTTCCCATGGTTTTTCGTTTTTAAGGTTAATAAAATAATTAAGAATAGATTTAGTTCAAGCCAAAAGTATGACACAAACTTTATGGAGGAGTGGTAAAAACGAATTTTTAAGAGGAGAAGACACGCATAATAGTGGAAAAATCTTTCAAAAAAGTGAATTCTTATACATAATATATGCGCAGAAGTCAGTAAATCAGGTTTATAGGAGCTTTTCACTTGCAGATGAGATAATTATCTGTTAAATAATAGATTCCTGCATTAAGGAATAAGGATTATTTTCAGTGGATGTTATAAAAGTTAAGATATTTTACGTTATGCCCACTATTTAAAAGCATCTTACTCCCATAAGAATAAGCTTCTGCCAGAAAATACTGAAGAATTGGAGGATTTTCCTTTTTGAAAAGTATTTCTATGTCACTTGAAATGAAAAATCCTATTTCATTTTTCAGCCCTATGCTATCTTAAAATGATACCTGAATTTCATAATTATAACCACTAATTGCCCAAACTGTTTATTATTGCACTTTTCCGAATGAATAATACTATTTTAATTAAGATAATTCTCCTCATTTGAAATATTTATTGATCTTTTCATCAGTATTAATTATTTAATTTTGATTGTAGTGTAAGTTTTTATTTTAAAGAGATCCCGACATATATTAAGTTTTAGAAAAAGGAAAAATTGAAATTAAATCTTTTATTATGAAAAAGGATAAAATTAAAGTAAAAGCCAGCCTCGTTGCGAAAGAATATACCACTACTTTCATCTTGGTTACAGCACTCTTCCTCTTCTGGGGAATTGCTGTTAATTTGAACGCAGTGCTCATAAAACAATTTATGAAATCTTTTGAATTATCAAGGTTGGCAGCAGGTTTCGTTCAGACGTTCTTCTTTTTCGGCTATTTTGCCCTGGCCATGCCTGCAGCGCTGATTATGAAAAAATATGGATATAAGACTGGCCTGGTCATTGGTCTGTTCCTTTTCGCCCTGGGCACCTTCCTGTTCTGGCCTGCCGCCCTGATTGGAGAATATTTCTTTTTCCTTGTGGCGCTTTTCGTTATTGCCTGTGGACTTTCTTTCCTGGAAACCGGTGCCAATCCGTTTATTGCTACTCTGGGTGATCAAAAAACCTCAGAACAAAGACTAAACCTTTCACAGTCTTTTAATCCCCTTGGGGCAATCCTTGGCGTAGGCATCGGAACGGTATTTATTTTTTCGGGCATCGAAATGACTGAGAGTGATATTGCTCTTATGAAAGAAGCGGGCACGTATGATGGTTATCTGCAGTCGGAGATACTCCGGGTAGTTAAGCCTTATCTTATCATCGGGGTAGTTATGTTCCTATGGGCATTTCTGATAATCCGGACAAAATTCCCTCCAATTGAGTATGAATCTAAGCAAAGCTTCGTTGAACAGAAGGGAAGAATTAAAGACCTTCTCAAATACCCCCACTTTATTTATGGGGTTATTGCCCAGTTTTTTTATGTCGGCGCCCAGGTCGGAACATGGAGTTATTTTATTCAATACATGCAGGATTATACCGGAGAAATGGAAAAAGTCGCTGGTGGTTATCTCACTGGAAGTCTTGTAGCTTTTGGAGTGGGAAGATTTTTAGCTACCTACCTCATGAGGTTTTTTGAACCGAGGTTGCTAATGGGCGTTTATGGAGTGATTAATATTCTGCTTATATCTATCGGAATAATTTACCCGGGTTGGGTAGGCCTTTGGGCCGTGGTCTTTACCAGTTTTTTCATGTCTCTAATGTTTCCGACAATCTTTGCACTTGGCATAAAAGGGCTGGGGCCAAATACAAAAATTGGAGGATCACTTATGGTAATGTCAATTATTGGTGGTGCTGCACTAACACCAGTCATGGGATGGATATTTGAACTTACCCGCAGTATGGCTATGGCATTATTGGTTCCTTTGGTATGCTATATGGCCATTGTATATTATGCATTTATTGGGTCTAAAATAAGAACCACGGTGATCGGAGGATAATTTTATATTCAAATTAAAACACAAGAAATGAGATGTAACACTAAAAACATTCTTTGGCTGATTATTTGCTTATTGTTTTCTGCCTGCACTTCAGACAGTCCTTCGAATTCTGCAGGTAAGCAAAAGACAATTAACCAGCATCCGGAATGGCCTGTACTGAAAAGATACCAGGGCAAGTTTCTGGATGAAGTTGCCATGCCATTGGGAGGAATTGGAACAGGCACTGTTTCCATTGGAGGAAGGGGAGATCTGCGGGATTGGGAAATAGTTAACCGTGGAGCACTTGGATGGACTCCTGCGTTTAAACTGGTTGAACCAACTATTGCCAATGCCCCATTTTTTGCACTGTATTTTAAGGAAGAAGGAGAAACCGATGGAGAAATAAGGCTTCTGGAAGGCCCCATTGCCGAAAGCAGATATTATGGCGATTGGGGTTGCGACGTTTTTAATGCTGGTTTCCCAAGGTTTGAGGAAACTGAATTTAATACTGCATATCCTATGGCCCGGATTCAGTTTAAACATTCGGAGGTCCCGCTTATGGTCAGACTGGAGGCTTTCAATCCTTTGATCCCCGGAGACCTGGATAATAGCAGCCTGCCGGTGGCGATTCTCAGGTATGTGGTTAAAAACCCGACTAATAAAGACTATTCTGTGTCGGTTTGTGGAATGATACCCAATTTCATTGGTACTGATGGCTGGGATGGCAAGCCCGACAGGAATGAGAACAGGTACCAGGAAGAGAGCAATCTAAGAGGATTATTTATGTATTCAAATGGAGTCGATTCATCATCAGTGAATTGGGGTAATATATCCCTTGCGACCCCATCGAAATCTATTGTTACTTACAGGACATCCTGGGCAAAACTTGGATGGAACTGGACATTCCGGGAATTCATAGATGATTTTACTGAGGATGGCGAGTTGACCGATTATGGATTCTCCGGCAAAGACGGGGGATATGAAGCATCCGATATAATGGAGGATCTCTTGCAAAATAAGCAAAGGTACGACCTGGCCACACCTCCTGCTACCCTGGCCGTAAAAGAAACGCTAAAACCCGGAGAGGAGAAAAGCTTTGTCTTCCTTATTACATGGCATTTTCCCAACCGGAGAGGCTGGGACCAGGGAGAGAACAATTATTCTGCTTATGGTACCAGTGAAATAGTTGGGAATTACTATACAACTAAGCAAAAGGATTCATGGCAGGTAGCGAAATATGTCACAAAGGAGTTCACGAACCTTGAAAACAAAACGCTGCAGTTCCTTAATCTGTTTTGCAGGAGCGATATACCGGATGTAATCAAAGAAGCTGCCCTTTTCAATATTGCTAACCTAAGGAGTCAGACCGTATTCAGGACAAAAGATGGCTATCCATTTGGATTTGAAGGGTCCGGAAGCATTGCAGGTACTAAATTAGGGGGAGGCAGAAGTGCAGGCTGGGGGTTTGGCACCTGTTTTCATGTATGGAATTATGAGGCTACGATACCCTATCTTTTCGGCGATCTTGCAATGAAATTCAGGGAGGTCGAATTCCTTTATGCCACGCATGAGGATGGTGCCATGAGCCATCGTGTGGGGCTCCCACTTGAACAGAATGCCAAAAAATTTAAACATTGGGCAGCGGACGGCCAGATGGGAACCATTATTAAAGTATACAGGGAATGGCAATTATCAGGGGATGACCAAAAACTGCAGGAAATGTGGCCAAATATAAAAAAGGCACTTAGTTTTGCCTGGACAGGTATCTGGGATACCGATAAAGATGGAGTCATGGAAGGCTCACAGCATAATACTATGGATATTAATTATTTCGGCCCAAATCCTCAGATGTCAGGCTGGTATCTAGGTGCACTTCGGGCTGGAGAAGAAATGGCAATTTATTTAAATGATACAGAATTTGCTGCCGAATGCAGTAACCTCTATAAAAAGGGCAGGGAATGGGTTGATCAGAATCTTTTCAATGGTGAATATTATGAGCAGATCATTCCCGAAGGACATGACCGGGTTGCCCAGCTTGGGAAAGGATGCCTTGTTGACCAGCTGGTGGGGCAATACCTTTCGCATACTGCAGGTCTTGGCTATGTACTCGACCAGGATCATGTTGCCACTACTTTAAAAAGTATAATGAAATACAACTATGTGACCAATTTTAATGATCATATCAATACCTTCAGAAGTTTCGGACTTGACGAGGAGTCGGGTTTGATCATGGCTTCCTACCCGCACGGGGAGTTACTGGATTTTCCTTTTCCATATTATACAGAAATTATGACAGGTTTTGAGTACAGTACAGCAGCTCATATGATGTATGAAGGACAAACAGAGGCCGGGCTGAAAGTTTACAAGGCGATTCGCGACAGGTATGATGGTTATAAAAGAAACCCATTCAATGAAGGAGAATTTGGTCACCGTTACGCCAGGGCTATGGCGGCATGGGCCGGAATATTGGCATACACCGGATTTCAATACTCTGCTGTTAACAAGAGTATGACATTCAATAATTTGACTGGTAAATATTTCTGGTCAAACGGGTATCAGTATGGATCTGTTGACATTGGGAAAGGCAAATACAATAGATCCGTTTATCTTATGAGTTCTTCAGGAGATCTGGTATTGGACGAATTTATTTTAAAAGGATTCGGAGTGTATAGTTTTGATAACAAAACCATTAAAAAAGGTGAAACATATAAATTTTCAGTTCAGGCCAACGATCAAATGGCAGGAATTCCGGTAAATGCTGTACTGAAATAATTACGATCCCTCTCATCTGAACAAATGGCGCAAATAACTAAATAATCCCACAGACTCAATAACTTGCGGGAGTTCTTCGTGATGAAACCCCCATGTTTTCCAAACACAAATACAATTAAAATAAAATCAGGTGCATGGGGGTTCTCCCGCTGGTGCGGGACAAGCTATCATCCCACTAAAATAAATTTTGTTATGATGAAAAATGAATAATTTTCAAAAGCGGGAATTTGGATTGAAGATCACTCAAAATCAATTGACATTATGATTTTTTCAATTTACAATCAAATATTTTCGATTAACACTGTTACAATTTATAACGAAAGAGGCTAATTTTTAAGATGGCCTATATTAATTTCAAGATGAGCCTTATTCTTTTATGGATGAACACAATTCTTGTCAAGAGGAACTGATTACTTTCCAAGAGGGACTTAAATCTATTCACCTAACTTCGACACTAAGTCTGCTTCAATTTTATTAAGTGTCAGATTAGCAGTATCATATATCTTTTTTCTAACTGATTTTGGGTGACCCAGCGTCTTTTTTACCTTTATTTCATGGTTGTTCGAAAAAAGATAAATAAGAGTGGGATTATTAGAGTACAGATGGTAACCAAAGTCAATGGTAAGTCGAAGTTGGTAAGTACCATTGGAAGTTCGAGTAATGATACAATCATTGCTGGTCTTGTGAAAAATGGGCAGCACTTCATTGCTTCATTTTGTGGACAGAAGACGTTGGATTTCTCAGATGAATCAAGTCTGCTCAAGTCTGTTTTTCAAAGCATTAGCTCACATACTGAGGTTGGGACAGAACTTCTACTAGACAAAATATTTGATGATATTGGCTTTCGGATTGTGGGTGATATTATTTTTCGTCAACTTGTTTTATCCTGCCGAACTTATCCGGTAAGCAAGTTGAAAACAAGCGATTATTTGGACAAGTACCACGATTTGGACTATCCTGTGCAACAAATTTACCGCTGCATGGATAAGTTGCATTCTACCCAAAAAGAACTTGTACAGCAAATCAGCTATGAGCATACCAAGACAATATTGGGAGGACAAGTAAGTGTGGTATTTTACGATGTAACCACTCTCTATTTTGAGATCGACCAGGAAGACGATCTTCGGAAAACAGGTTTTTCAAAAGAAGGCAAGCACCAGAATCCGCAAATTGTGTTTGGGCTACTGGTTAGCAAAAATGGCTATCCGTTGGCGTACGATATTTTTGAGGGCAATAAGTTTGAAGGACACACCATGCTTCCGGTATTAAATTCATTTAAAGGGAAATACGGGTTGGAACAAATGGTGATTATTGCCGACTCCGGCCTTTTATCCAATAACAATATTGATGAACTACAGCGTGGAGGCTACGAGTTTATTCTTGGTGCAAGGATCAAGAACGAGAAGCGGGATATCCAAAATATAATATAGTCCTTAAACCTTAAGAACGGAGAAAGTGCGGTTGTAAACAAAGGCAATTTAAGGCTTATTACAACTTATTCTGATACCAGGGCAAAGAAAGACCTTAAGAACCGCGAAAAAGGGCTCAGGAAAATCTGGAAGCTTTTTCAGAACAGGTTGAATCATCTAAAAAACTTGCTCTTCAAACCAGCGATATAGGTATTATTTCTGCATTAAATGCAATGAAAACGCGCCCCGACCGTTCAAAAGTTCTGGAAGGGGCCAGAATCCCCGTTCTCCTAATTGGCGGAAGGAAAGACAATCTTATTCCTTTTGAAAAGATGGAAGAAATGAAAGCATTTTCGCCCGGTATAAACCTGGTTTGTCTGGAAAACAGCGGACACATGGGATTTATTGAAGAGAAGGAGCAGGCTGCCAGGGAACTGAAATTGTTTTTTGATGCGAATTTTGAGTGTTTGTGACCAGAAGGAGGCTACCCGGTTAGCCGGTGTATTGAATTCATTAATCGACGAATGTTTCTTTGATAACCCGCTTTATTTTTTCAATTTCTTTTTCTGAAAGTTTATCAAAAGCCTTAATAATTCTCTGTTTATCAATTGTTCGAATTTGATCAATTGCAATCCATCCATCCTTATTGTTTTGTTTAATCTTTACTCTTGTAGGATAGTCTTTTGATTGACTTGTTATCGGGGCAATAACTATCGTTCTTAAAAACCGATTCATTTCATCAGGAGAAATAATTACGCAGGGTCTGGTCTTTTGAATCTCACTTCCAACTGTTGGATCAAGATTTACTAAAACGATTGAATATTGATTTAACTCCATTCTTCAGGATTTTCGTCTTCAAAAACATCATTCATTAATAGGTTGTCATCACCACGATCATGCATTTTTTTAAATGCCTTATCCCATCCCTTCCTTGGATTTGCTTTAGGTTTTAATACAATAAATCCTTTCTCCAGAATCACTTCTACAGTATCTTTGATGTCATATTTCTCAAGAATGGTTTTACTTAACCTGATTCCTTTTGAATTACCGATTTGAACAATTGAAAGTTCCATAATTATTTATTTTGTAATTACAAAGTTAGCACAAAAAATAATCCCGGCAAAATGATTTTAAAGTTTAATGTTGTTTTGATGTTCAAAAAAGTGTGTCAAAGTTAGAAAAGTTGTTTTAGATTAATATTAAGGAATCACATCCCCGCCTGAAGGAAACACATTTCTGCCTGAAGGAAACACATTTCTGCCTGAAGGAAACACATTTCTGCCCGAAGGAAACACATTTCTGCCCGAAGGAAACACATTTCTGCCCGAAGGAAACACATTTCCGCCTGTAGGAAACACATTTCTGCCTGTAGGAAACATATTTCCATGTTCCGGAAACACATTTCCGCCCTCCGGAAACACATTTCCATCTTTCGGGAATACATTTCCATTGTCAGGGAATGGAATTCTACAAACTCTGAATCTAAACGAAAACTCAACCGGTGTTAAAGGAAACAATAAAATATATTTTGAGTGTCGGCAATGATTAATAACTATCCCTTTTTTTGTAGGATTGGTCAGATCAGATTCCTTAGGTGGATTCAAGGTAATATATTCATAATGTTATTTTTTAATCAGGATTATTAATTTTTTTGAGATAATATTATGACCTTGATTAAATTGTCCCGTCAGGGACATCATATTGGTAGCCAAAATTAATAGGGATCAAATTTAAATCCCGTCAGGGATGATATAAGAACAAACACCATGGCAAATACCTTCATAACTGGATCTTTTGAAAGAATATGATATTGAATATAATGACCGATTTGTTTTTAAACTGGTTGAAATTGATTATGTCGTGCCTGACGGCACTTAATAAATATATCGGCGATGCTTTTCTACCTATATAAAGTCCCTAAAGGGACTGATCTCGTTTAAGGATGACTATTAGAAGCTTGAAACTTTTTTTCGAATGTGAATACTTGTTTATGTATCTTTCCCGATAGTCATCTTGAGTTTTATTGTTTATCAATGATCTCAATCGCCTTAAGAAGGGTATTATCAATCTCCTGAATTATCGGATAAAAGCCTTCATTATCAATAATATTCCTGGCAATATAGGCTTTGATCTGCACCCTGATCAGTTCTTCCGAGACTTTTAAATCAGCGGCGCTTTTAATAACTCCTTTATCACCGGCATACTTCAGGAATTCTTTGAAATAACTTGTTTTATCCAGGTAGGAGGATAATTCAGTTGCAGTTTTATACATGACAAGTTTTTCACGGTTTTTATCAGAATAGTCAAATGCAAACCGGTAGATCAATCCCAGGTTTCTTACCTTATTGAAATAATCAGAGTTACCCGCGGTGTCCATGGGAACAAAAATGTCGGGCATAATTCCCCCTCCCCCGTAAACAACTTTTCCCCCGGGGGTAACAAATTTCAGCGAATCGGAAAACTTGATGCTGTCTGCATTTTCAAATTCTCCATGTGCAAAGCGAATGTTAAGGTCGGAATAATAGTCGTGCTTGTCACCATTGTAAGGTTTTTGAATGGATCTTCCGGTGGGTGTGTAATAGCGGGCAATGGTCAGCCTGAGAGCGGATCCGTCTTTGAACTGTATTTGTTCCTGAACCAGGCCTTTGCCAAAGGAGCGCCGGCCGATAATGGTTCCGCGATCGTTATCCTGGATGGCGCCGGCTAAAATTTCACTGGCAGAGGCAGAAAACTCATCGATGAGAATGCAGAGTTCATCTTCGTTGCAGATTCCTCCGGCGGTAGAAAATACTTCATACCGGGCACGGGCTTTTCCCTGGGTGTAAACGATCAGCTTATTATCATCGAGAAACTGGTCTGCAATGCGGGTAGCGGCATCCATGATCCCGCCTCCATTGCCACGAAGGTCCAGGATAAGTTTATTCATTCCCTTTGCATGAAGTTTATCCACTGCTTCAACAAATTCGTCATAGGTTGTCTGTGCAAAGGCGCTGATTTTTATAAACCCGGTCTTTTCACTGATCATATAAGCAACATCAACACTGTAAAGCGGGATGTCATCCCGTACAATCTCGAAAACCAAAAGGTTTTTTTCAGATCTTCTCATAACAACCACTTTCACTGCAGTTCCTTTGGGACCACGAAGCATTCCCACGATTGAATCGGAGGGTAATTTAACACCCGCAACATTCCTGTCATTGACTTTAACGATGCGGTCACCTGCATAGATCCCGACAATCTGAGAAGGACCGTTGGGTATGGTATTTACAATGGCTACCGTATCGTCCACCATATTAAACTGAACCCCGATCCCGCTGAAATTACCCACTAAAGGTTCATTATATTTTGAAAGATCCCGTGAAGGAATATAAACCGAATGAGGATCAAGCTCTTCCAGGATTGTAGGGATTGACGATTCCGTTAAGGTTTCAACACTAATGGAGTCAACATATTCACTGCTGATGTAATTCAGGATTGAATTAAGTTTGTTGTTCGAAGGAAGGAGGGAGGTACCTGCAGTTTTTCCATGAAAACCGGAAGGTTTTTCAAATCCAAAAATTTGTTTCAGCGATAGATTTTGTCCGTAGAAATTGTTGCTATACCAGTTTCCAATCAGGATTCCCGCTATCAGGATAATTGAGAATATCAGGGGTAATAAAATATTTTTCAAATTCTTCATAATATACTTCTTAATCGATCTGTATGTGTTCCCATTCAATTTTTGCTTTTTCGAGTAGTCTGAGACCCTCCTCTTTGTGATACAGGCCTGAAAATACAACCCTTTTTATTCCCGACTGGATGATCAGTTTAGCGCATTCCATGCAGGGTGAGCTTGTAATATATAAAGTGCCGCCTTCACTCGAATTATTTGACTTGGCCACCTTGGTAATAGCATTTGCTTCGGCATGAAGAACATAGGGTTTGGTCTTATTATTTTCATCCTCGCAGATATTTTCAAAACCTTCAGGAGTACCATTATAGCCATCGGAAATGATCATTTTGGCTTTAACGATCAGCGCTCCGACCTTCCTCCTTATGCAATAGGAATTCTGAGCCCATATTTGGGCCATTTGCAGATAACGTTTATCAATTTCTTTTTGTTTGGAGCCGGAATTCATTGTCGCAGAAGCTATTTACCTTAAAAAAAAGTTGCGGCATCAAAGATAGGATATAAATTAATAATTGGTGTTCCTGAGGCTTAAGTTTTTATGGCTTTAAATAACGGTATAGCTTTTAGTAATAGTGACAATCATAACAATCATAGCAATCGTAACGAACGTGACGGGAGTGACGAACGTGATGATCGTTACGCTCGTGAGATCACCAAAATAATTTCAATGACCCTGTAGTACTTTTTTTAAAAAAACGTTTTACCTTGTATAAAG
>CAYGFI010000110.1:0-16031 GCA_964349045.1 uncultured Chitinophaga sp. | reverse complement strand
CTGATAATCTTTACCGATGCAACTTCACCATACTCTTCGAAATACTCTTTTAACTCAGATTCCTTTAAACTAAAAGGAAGACTTCCAACAAAAATGTTCATAATAAGCTTATAATTTAATTGATAATAATTTTTTCAAAAGTAGTCTTATTTTAATTCAAAAGCCATATTTCGCAAGAATAATGGTAAATAATTTCAAAAATACCTCAAAAAAGGTTCTTTTTCAAAATTATCAGGCATGATACGATTTGCTATTAAACATAAAATGAGTTATTTATCTCTCCACTCCAGATAATCGTCGTACTCCATTTTTTTGTCAATATTTCCTTTTTTAGTAAATTCTATGATTCGGTTACTAACAGTCTGGATAAACTCATGGTCATGCGAAGCCATCAGTACATTTCCTTTAAAACTAACAAGGGAGTTGTTAAATGCCTGGATCGATTCAAGGTCGAGGTGGTTAGTAGGAGTATCGAGGATAAGCATATTAGCCCGTTTCAGCATCATGCGGGAAATCATGCAGCGGACTTTTTCCCCTCCCGATAAAACCGAAGCTTTTTTGAATACTTCATCTCCTGAAAATAGCATTTTACCAAGATATCCCCTGAGATAAATTTCGCTTGAATCTTCAGAATATTGAGCCAGCCATTCGAGAAGATTTAAGTTTTTTACAAAAAATTCTGAATTATCAACGGGCAGGTACGCAGTGGTAATAGTTTGCCCCCATTCGAAACTGCCGGAATCAGGTTTCATATGTCCGGCCAGAATTTCAAAGAGAGCGGTCATGGCACGGGGATCATGGGAAAGGAAAACTATCTTTTCATCCTTATTAACAACAAAGCTTAAGTCTTTAAACAATACCTCACCTTCGATACTTTTTGAAAGATTTTTAACTTCAAGAATTACATTTCCAGGTTCGCGGCCTGGATTGAAAATAATTCCCGGGTATTTACGGGTTGAAGGTCGGATTTCTTCGATATTCAGTTTTTCGATCATCTTCTTACGACTGGTAGTCTGCTTCGATTTCGCTACATTGGCGCTAAAGCGTGCAATAAACTCGAGTAATTCTTTTTTCTTTTCCTCCGCCTTCTTATTTTGCGCAGTTTGCTGACGAAGTGCGAGCTGGCTAGACTGATACCAGAAGCTGTAGTTACCGGCGAAAAGCTGTATTTTCCCAAAGTCGATATCAACCGTATGGGTACATATTGAATCCAGAAAATGCCGGTCGTGGGAAACAACCAATACTGTATTATCGTAATTCGATAAATAATGTTCAAGCCAGGAGACGGTATCGAGGTCAAGGTCGTTGGTTGGTTCATCCAGAAGGAGGTTGTCGGGTTTCCCAAACAGAGCCTGGGCAATAAGTACTTTTACTTTCTGCTTATTGCTAAGTTCTTTCATGAACTTATGATGAAAATTCTCGGCAATTCCTAAACCGCTTAAAAGACTTGCAGCATTACTTTCAGCGTTCCAACCGTCCATTTCGGCAAATCGTTCCTCGAGATGTGAAGCCTTGATTCCGTCTTCATCATTAAAGTCAGGCTTTGCATATAAAGCGTCCTTCTCATGCAATACACTCCAGAACTCCTCGTGACCCATGAGTACGGTGTTGATAACGGTATATTCATCAAAGGCATAGCGATCCTGCTGTAGAACTGATAGTCTTTCTCCACTACCAATAGTAACCGATCCGCGAACCGGATCGAGTTCATTGCTAAGGATCTTAATTAAAGTTGATTTTCCGGAACCATTAGCTCCGATAATGCCGTAACAATTACCACTTGTGAATTTCAGATTCACATCCTGAAACAATATCCTTTTTCCGAATTGAAGAGCGAGATTAGAAACTGTAATCATTTATTAATCAAAATTTTATTATATCCTGGCTTATTTTTTATAGAGGCCGCAAAGGTAATCAATTTTGATTTAGAATGATTATTTTATTTTGAAAATCCAAATAAATCGATACGAGATTTGAAAACCCGGTTATTTTTAAAACCATTTATTTTCTGAACCTAAATTGTTATTCTTTTGCTACCAGATGAATTTTTTCTACAAGGTTTAAATCCCTCTCATAATAAAAAGAACCGGCAAAGAACAATATTGAGGCTATTACAAGAGCAATAGGCAGGACAGAAAAAGCAGTTTGAATATTAGTTTTGTCTGAAATAGCACCCATAACAATTGGTCCTAATGAAGCTCCAAGAAGATTCTGTACCACAACTGCAATGGCGTAGGAAAATGCCCGGAGACCGGCATGAACAAGATCCTGTGTAACCGCTGCAGCGGCAGAAAGAAACGCCGTAATGCAGATGCCTAAAGACAATAAGAGTGCGTATTGAATCATATCTTTAAAAATGGTAAATGCCAGAAATAAAATTACTGCTGAAAGAAAAGTTGTAATTGTTGGAAAGAGTAGCCTGGCATTAATTCTTTTTTTTCTCCATTTATCAGACAGGTACCCGCCCAATGGAGCTCCGATAATAGCAAGAAGCATAACTGCACTGGCTTTCATACCTGCCGCGCTCTCAGGAAGACCCTGAACACGGTGAAAATAGGTAGGTAACCATGTAAGAAGTGAAGTGGTAGTAAAAACCACTCCTGCCATAGCAAAATATGTGAAAATCAAAGCGGGTTTATTCAGGAACTCTGCAACGATGTCGTGCATATTCATTTTGACTTTTATCCGCTCTATTTTCTTTTCTTCTTTAGTAGCGGTTTTCTCAAGTGTTACAGTTTTGTAATCCTTTACAAAGAGAAAAAGAATCCCAATAATCATACCTGGAATTGCTACAATACCTAATGCATGTCGCCAACCCCAGTGAGTTGCAATAATACCTCCAACTGCAATTCCAATAGCGCTGCCCAGTGGAATTGAAGCGTTCCACAATCCCATCATCCAGGCTCTTTTACGCAGAGGGTAAAGTCCTGAAATCATTGCAGATCCTCCAGGAGCATATCCTGCTTCACCAACTCCAATTGCAGTTCGGGTTGTGAATAATTGAGCGGATGATTTTGTAAATGCTCCCGCAGCAGTTGCAATACTCCAGAGTATTGCCATAAACCCAATGGTTCTTCTCCGGCTCCAGCGGTCGATAAGTATAGAAACCGGTATTGTAAATAATACAATCGACCAATAAACCGCTGATATCATCATTCCGCATTGGGTATCGGTAAGATTCCAGTCAGCTTTTAAAAAAGGAAACAGGGAAGTGATGATCATACGGTCGACATAATCGAACATATAAAGCAGGAAAAGCAATACAAATACATAATTGGTATATCGTCTTGTAAAAAGATAACCTTCGGGTATAGGTTTAGCGCTCATAGGGATTTTTAGTTAGAACGCTAAATTTAAAGCAAAATAATTCTAATCAGCAAAAAAACGGGAAGTTAAATACTAAACAATTCGTCAATTCGTTGGATTTTAGATAGTTTCGGATTTTAATTTAGAATTTAGAATTAAATTTCTTAACACCTTCTCCCCTCTCCCTACTCCCTTCTCTGTCCTGATCGGATCCAAAGAGTTAACCAACCATTAAATCATCCAAAATACTCAAAGACAACTGAATACATTTTTCGCAGACTTTTTCCCTGAGATGGTTATCTTCAAAGTATTCTTTTCCTTCTTCGGTATTCAGGTCGCAATGAAGCAGGTCTGCACATTGAGTGGTTTCTTTTTTATCTTCAAATCTTTTTGTGAATTCCTTAATCATTGAATAAGCCGCCTCTTTCCTTTCAATATTACTGGTAGATTTTGTACCGGCATACAAACCGATAACCATGTATGCGCCGGATACTGCACCGCAGGTTCTCTGCAAGCGACCCATTCCCGCACCAAATCCTGATGCAATGCTTAAAGCATGATCCTCCTGGATCTGGAAACGGTCGGCAAAACCCAGCAATACTGCCTGGGAACAGTTTTTGTCTTCGCGGAATGCCTTGATTACTTTCGATTGGTCTGTTTTCATTTTTCCTGTTTTTATCACTGCAGATACAATGAGAACACAATGTAACACAGAATTATGATATTAAATGGTTTTATTAAGTTCTGTATTCCTCTATTTTTTCTGTATCTCAGTTGTTATTGTTTTTACCGGTGTTCTTTTTAAAAATTCTAAATTACTCTAAATCCAAATCGAGCCACCCTTCCAAAGTATTAATAAACATCTCTCTTTGAGAGGAAGTCATGTTTTTAACTCGGGCTGAACCATGATGTGCTCCATTAAGAAAAATCCAGAGGGAATTTGTCCTGGAGGCAGGAGGGACTGATGTGGCCGACCATGTATCACCGGCCCCATAAATATAAATCATGTAATTTCCGCTGTTTTGGGTCCAGTCAAATACTTTCTTTGAAATTGTGCTGTTGTATTCCACTTCCATCTTACCGGGTGTAAAAATAGCGCTGGGATAGGGTTCCATGGGAAGTGATTTCAGAAGTCCCCTGAACTCATCAGTACGGTAAGAATAATATCCAACCTCCCGGGCAGCCTGGTAATAATGCGATTCAAACTTTTTCATTGTTTCATCTGCAAAAAAGTCAATATCTGAGACTTTCAGAAGATGAATCGCAGCTTCTTCAAGTGATGAATTTTCAGGAGGAATTTCAATACATTTGTGCCCCCACTGCCAGAAAGAAAAAGCATATTCCAGAACGGTGTATTCAAAAGCCTGTTCAAAAGTCAGGTAGGTAAATTTAAGGTCTTTTCCCTTGCTGTACCATTTAAGAAGAGGCAGAATATTATTTCGTTCTTTAAGTAGGCGGATCTGAAATTCCCTGATTTTATTTCTGCATTCGGCAGTATTTACCGTATCGAAAAACTTATAGATCCTTTCATCCCCCAGGGCAAGGTTCAGGGGAGCAACGTAGGGAATTGTCACATCAACATCCAGAGGGAAAAAATACCGGTAAAATATACTGTTTTGTCCTCCTTTGCTTATTCCTGTGCTGATCCATTTACCATTATAAATTTCTTTCATCAGCCGGTTAATATAATGCAAATCTGCTGCCTCTTGTTCAATATTCAGATAATCATATTTATTTTCGGGCGAATCAGGAATACTTACTCCGAAAAAACGGTGCTCCACCTCAATTTGGTTTGCATTTAAAAGACTTGTCAGTTCATTTGGATAAATTCCATGTTGCTCATATCCTTCGGTAACAAAAACCACTGGTCTGTCATATCCTCTGTGGGAGAGAAAAACCTTCTGGTAAAAATATCCCTTTTGATGATCGTTATGATCAATAGGTTGGCGAATCGCCAGTTCATAAGCGGCTTCGAAACCGGCAGGAACTTCAACCGGTGAAAAAATAACATCCGGAAGTTCAAATAGTTTTTTTTCGAGAGACGAAAACTGCGTGAAAACCTGAAATGACAGGGTAAGCAGCAGATAAAGCAAAGAAAGTTTTCTCATAAATCTAATTTGAAAAGACTATAAAAATAGACATTTTTTAAGAAACCACACTCCAAACTCCACACTCCCTTATTCCCTCACAGACTTCACTCCCAGTAAAGCTCCTGTAATTAAAAGCACAACCGAAACCCAAAACATTGGCCTGACAGGAATGGAATGTAAAAGACTTACCAACCATACAGATCCAAGGGGAATCATATAAGATAAGGAGGTAACAAAGTTTCGGTTCCCATATTTCATTGCAAAAAACCAAAAAAGGTAGCCAAGGCAGGTAGGACCAATAATTGTATAGATCAGAAAGGGATTACTGTATAGCGGATATAAACTGAAGGATTGGGTATCACCTCTGATCATTTGTATTACTGCAAACACCATTCCGCTAAGAATAAAAATTATTGGTAATGCAACGATATCATCTTTGGAACTATATTTCCTTATCATATTTGAATAAATAGCCCAGGATACGGCTCCCATAAATGCAAACATAAATGCAAGAAAATTATCGTCCAGCGTCCCTGCAATAGTCAGTAATTCATAGGCTGTGTAACCCTGAAGAAGCGCAAGGCTTATACCTGTAAATGCAACTGCTATCCCGGGGTAAAACAAGAACAGGTTTACTTTCAAACGATAAATCGGAACCCTGAAAACAGTTATCAGCACTGGCCAAAGGTAATTTAGCAGAGCCACGATGATCAGTTCCTCATTGGTTTTGGCCAAGCCAAGAGCCAGAAAGAAGAACACATTATTAAATAAAATAAAAATACCGGTTTGCAGGTAATATTTTAATGGAAGATCTTTTAAATGGTTCCAGAGTTTATTTTTTCCAAGAGCAGCAAAAAGAATAAAGAAATTTAAAATTCCGCTGAAGAAATATATGAAATAAGCGGCGCTATAAGCCCCAAGATCGTTCATGGCAGTTTTTGAAACGGCCACGTTACTGCTCCACATGATTATTGCAAGTATTCCGGCGAGTGTTGCTGCTTTGGATTTTGATAGGGGCATGGCGGGGTTCATGATGTGCGAATATAATGGAAAAAATAATCCGGCAATTCAACAATTTCTGCAAATTGATAACAACGAATTATTAAGCTCATTGTTTCATTGTCACATTGTTTCATAGTTTCATTGTCACATTGTTTCATTGTCACATTGTCACATTGTCTAATTGATTCTTTTTCAGTTTTTCGAAAATTTCACAGAAGATTATTACATTTATCCTCTTAAAAAACTAAACCTACTTCTATGTCACAGCAGAAAAAATTTGTCCCCTTTGTCTCGGCTGAAACAAATATGGCCGAATTCACCATCCGTGCCCTGGTTATAGGACTGGTACTGGCCGTTGTTCTTGGAGCCGCCAATGCTTATCTTGGTTTAAAGGCCGGTATGACCATCGCCGCTACCTACCCGGCTGCAGTTATTGGCATGGCTCTGATTAAAGCAATGCGCGGAAGTATTCTCGAAGAAAATTTTGCCCGTACTGTCGGTTCCATCGGTGAGTCGGTTGCAGCTGGCGCTATTTTTACCATTCCTGCATTTTATATTGTTTATCTCCAGAAACAGCAACAAGGCATAGAAGTAGAAAATTTCTTCACTTATGGAATTACTACGGCCATTCTTATCGCGGGAGGTATACTGGGTATCATGTTTGTTGCGCTCTTACGGAAAGTGATGGTAGATGATACAGAACTTCCTTTCCCCGAATCGGTTGCTGCTGCTGAGATTCACAAATCAGGAAGCCAGGCCGGGAGTGGTTCCACGTATCTTTTTGGTTCCATGGTAATTGGCGCAATTGTCACATTACTTGCGAAGTTCAGCATATTTGCCGATTACTGGGAACGTTTTATAATATTTGGAAAACAAAGTATCACCGGACTTGGCGGTTTCTTCGGAGAAAAGATAGGAGTTATCGGCAAAGGTGGAGCGCTGGCAGGTTCACCGGCTATTTCTCCGGCATATGTGGGGGTAGGTTACATTATCGGACCTCGCCTGGCTTCCCTTAACTTTAGTGGTAGTGTGCTGGCATGGGGACTTCTTACCCCAATCATTCTTTATTTTCTGGGTCCACAGATTGATATTGACGGAATTGCTGCGGTAATGGCCCAATCGGAAGGTATTTCACAGCAGTCGGCGCTTCAGAAAGTTTGGATTGATAAGGCATATTCCGTATGGAGATTTATCGTCCGGCCAATGGCAATTGGCGGGATGCTTGTATCAGCCATTTTTACTCTGTATCGTATGCGAAAAAGTCTTTTTACCGGTGTAAGCCGTTCAATCGACGATGTTAAGAAAGCCGCTTCAGGTGTAGATTCTGGCGTTCCAAGGAACGAAAAAGATATTTCCTTTAACTGGATATTGATAGGCATATTAGGTGTTGCCCTGGCAACTTTTGCCATTACCTATTTTATTTTTAGCACAACCGTTTTAGTGGCTATTGTAGCAGCAACCGTGATGATAATCCTGGCTTTTTTCTTCGCTGCCGTTTCAGGATATTTAGTGGGGATAATGGGATCGAGTAATAATCCCATCTCCGGACTTACATTAACAGCCCTGGTGGTTACGGCTCTCATTATGGTAATTCTTGGGGTCACAGGCAACGAAGGAGTTGCCGCTACACTTGGAGTTGCGGCAATCGTTTGTGTTTCCGCTGCAGTGGCAGGAGAGATGCTTCAGGATCTCAAGGCCGGACACATCCTGGGTGGGACACCCTGGCGCATGCAGCTTGGCGATATCATTGGAGTGGTTGCCGCTGGCGCCGTGATGTTTTTCGTTCTTTCGTATCTTAATCAGGGCGACATCAATACAGGGCTTAAGGAAGGTTATATCGGGGGATTTGGTTCCAAGGAACTTTCTGCACCTCAGGCAAATCTCATGGCTCTCCTATCCCAGGGTATCGTAGGAGGTGAAATGGCATGGCCTCTGGTAATTACCGGAATGCTCCTCGGAATAGGTTTTATCATCATGAGGGTGCAGAGTCCTATGCTGGTGTTCGTGGGAATGTATCTTCCCCTGCAAACCACTTTCGCAATTTTTATGGGGGGTATGATTAAAGGAATATTAACTATGTTTGCGGAAAGGAGAAAACACAACGACGCGCAGAAAATCCGCAGTGAAAATGTGGGTGTTCTGATCGCATCCGGACTTATTGCCGGTGAAGCGCTGATGGGATTGGTTTTTGCTATATTTGCCGCATTCGAAAAATTCCCTTCGGCCGTTTTCACCAATCCATCTTACCTCATTGGTCTGGCTATTCTATCTCTGATTGGTTGGGGTATGGTAAGTCTGCCTCTGCGCAAAGCCGGAAGTCCTGATGAACCGGCGCCACCGGCAGCTTTGTAAGTTGAAAGATTATAAACTAAAAAAATGAACTACTTTCAACGCCGGAAAATTCTAAAATCAACCAGTGCAGTTGACCTGATACCGATAAGAGTTCACGGGCATAATATTGTTGAGGGTAAAGTCGTTATTCTTGCACCTAAGTTTCAAAGTAAATGGGTAAATAATCTGTTTCCGCGTACGCAGCAACTTTTTTATAAAATAAAACTCGATGAGCTGGGTTCGGTTACCTGGTTAAATATTTCAGGGGATAAAACCGTAGCGGAAATAACCACTTCCGTTCAGTATCAATTGAATGAAAAGAACAAGGTCATGGATGAAGCCGGGAGCAGGATAACGAAATTTATTACTTTGTTGTACGATTGGAAGTATATTACTTTCAGGCAAATAATTAACTATAAATAAAATTATATATGAGCACAATCAAATCACTTAAACCCGGACCCCTTTGGAATAATTTCCATGAACTGACCCAGATTCCCCGTCCTTCAAAAAAGGAAGAAAAAGCCGCAGCTTTTGCTAAAGCCTTTGGGAAAAAGCTGGGATTGGAAACAATAGTTGACCAAACAGGTAACGTTATAATAAGAAAACCTGCCTTTCCTGGAATGGAGAACCTAATAGGGGTTGTATTACAGGGGCATCTCGATATGGTTCCTCAGAAAAATTCGGATAAAATTCATGATTTCGAAAAAGATCCGATCGAAACGGTTATTGATGGAGAATGGGTACGGGCGAACGGAACAACTCTCGGGGCCGATAATGGAATCGGGGTTGCTGCCGCTATGGCAGTTTTGCAGGATAATTCCCTGAAACACGGTCCTCTTGAAGTACTCCTTACCATTGATGAAGAGACCGGCATGACAGGAGCATTTGAGCTCAAACCCGGGCTTCTTAAAGGAGATATTCTCCTGAATCTTGACTCGGAGGATGAGGGTGAGTTGTATATTGGTTGTGCAGGAGGAATGAATACCACCGGAACAATGAAATACAAGGAAGTAAATGTTCCTACCGGCATGATTGCATATAAACTTTCTCTTACAGGACTGAAAGGTGGTCATTCAGGTCTCGACATCAACCTGAGTCGGGGTAATGCCAACAAAATTATAAACAGGGTATTATGGGCCACCCGGGAAATAGGATTGCGCATTGCAACTGTCGATGGCGGCAGTCTGAGGAATGCTATTCCACGTGAGGCTTTCGCTTTAGTTGTTATTCCCGGAAAAAATAAAGATAAATTTCTATCAGAAGTAAAAAATTGTCAGGATATATTCAGCAAGGAATATTCCACTCCCGATCCGGGTTTGAAGCTTGTGGCTGAACCTGCTGAAATGCCTTCCAAAATTATGGAATCGGAAGTGCAATCAAGATTTATAAAAATTGTTTATGGAATTCCTAATGCAGTCATGCGAATGAGTACTGAAATTCCTGGTATTGTTGAAACATCTACAAACCTTGCTATTGTTAAAGCCGAAAAAGGTGAAGTTAAGATTCTTTGTCTCTTAAGGAGTTCTGTCGACTCAGCCAAGTTCAGTCTCGGTCATATGACTCAGTCGGTTATGGAACTTGGCGGTATGGAAGTTAAGCACGACGGGACATATCCCGGATGGAAACCTGATGTTAACTCTGTAATTCTGAGGACCATGAAGGAGGTGTATCAGAAAAAATTTGGAAAAACTCCCGAGGTAAAAGTTATTCATGCAGGATTGGAATGTGGTATCATCGGGGCGGCTTATCCGAAAATGGAGCTTATTTCTTTCGGCCCTACTATCCGTTATCCCCATTCCCCGGATGAGAAGGTGAATATTGCTACTGTGGGGAAGTTTTATGAGTTTTTGACAGAAACATTGGCTGCTATTCCAGGAAAATAATTCACCTTCACTGAAATTCTGGTGGACAAATCCTCTTAAATTTTTAGTTTTAATTATAAATAGAAATCAGGTAATGAAAAATCAAAAAATGGTATGGTCAAGACGCCAGTTTATCGGCACTACAGTTGCCGGTATGACTGCTTTAATGGTTGTTCCCGGTATGGCAGGTTGTACATCAAAAAAAGATTCCGGCGACATTCGATTGGGATTTATCGGCATGGGACAACAAGCAATGCATTTGCTTAATGGATTCCTCCAGATAACCGGTGTGCAGGTTGTCGCCGGTTGTGATGTTTATGGCATCAAAAGGAAACGTTTTGAAAAAAGGGTAAACGCATTTTATGCAACGGCAGGAAAGAAAGTGAAAACTGTGACTTATGAAAGGTATGAGGATTTATTAGCAAGAGCCGACATTGATGCAGTTGTAATTGCAGTTCCCGATCATGCACATGCTATGATTGCAATCGCTGCCTGTAAGGCCGGTAAAGATATTTATCTCGAAAAACCTATGACTTTTACGATAAAAGAAGGACAGGAGCTCAGGAAAACAGTTCGTGAAACCGGACGTGTTCTGGCTATCGGCAGTCAACAGCGTTCAGATCCAAATTTCCAGCATGCTGTAAACCTGGTACAGACAGGAGCACTTGGAAAAATAAGCCTCGTAAATGCATATGTAGGAGTTCCTCCCACACCATATAATCTTCCTGAAGAACCACTTCCTGCAGATCTGAACTGGGACCTGTGGCTGGGTCCTCTTCCAGCTGATATCCATTTTAATAATGAATTGAATCCTCCCATTTCACTTGATCCTGAAGAAGATGAGAAAATGTGGGGAGCATGGCGCTGGTACAAAGAGATGGGAGGTGGATTTACCACCGACTGGGGCGCCCATATGTTCGATGTAGCACAATGGGGATTAGGTATGGACAGGAACGGCCCTGTTGAAATTTCCCCCATTGGTGACGGAACAGAATATATGACCTTTAAATATGCTAACGGTACGGTTTTAACATCTGAACCTTTTAACGAGAATAAAACAAAAGGAGTTAAATTCTGGGGAGAGAATGGCTGGATTGAAGTCAGCCGTGGATTTTTCAATGCTTCTGATCCGAAGTTTTTTGCACCGGAAAGTGAAAAATCAGAAGGACCATACGAAACCAAAATTCCACATCAGGTAAACTTCATTGAATCAGTGCGGTCAAGAAAAGATCCGCTGGTTCCGGTTGAAATCGGACATAGTAGTTGTACAGTTTGCACCCTGGGAAATATAGCCTGTGAATTGAAACGGACCATCAAATGGAATCCTGAAACAGAAACATTTGTGGATGATGAAGATGGAGCTGCAACCAGACTTTTACACTACGAATACCGTAATGGATGGAAGCTGGGCTGAGAGAATTTGGAATTTAGAATTCAGAATTTAGAATTTCTTGTATTAGGCATTATTCTTTAATTCTGAATCATTGTTGTCCGGTAAAACAATGAAACTTTTATATGTCTAATATTTCGCTGCTCTGCAGCTTAATTCAATCTGCGTAATTTCCTGGCTACAAATATTTTGCTGCTCTGCAGCATTTTTTAAGCGGCAGCGACCCTCCTTCGTAATACTATGGAGGAGGAGCCGCGCAAATATTTGTAGAAATAATGAAAAATACCAATAGTAAGCCCTGTAGGGGCGAAACATATGCAAATATCATTAAAATCATCTTTTCAATTGGTTGAAATTTTTTTTACCGGACAACATTGAAACAATATAAACAGGTTACCGGAAAAGTAACTATTTATCCTGTCTGATACATTGATTAATTAATAATTATATTTACCAAAGCACACAAAGAAAATTCGCAATGTTCACAAAACCTTGTTTTTCAGATTAATAACGCTTTCTTTGCACGTTGTGACCTTTGTGAATTCTTTGTGCCCCTTGTGGTTAAAATATTTAAATTCAACTGTTTAAAATATTTTGTCATCAGGTGAATAGTTACCCTGAAAAAAAATTAGCATTGATTTATTTTTTTATTGGCAAATATTTATCTTGTGATATTAAGTAGCCTGTTAAAGAATCACTTAAACCAAAGACATGAACATTGAATCATTTTTTAAGATAAGCTATGGCTTGTATGTTGTCTCTTCAAAATCGGGATCAAAACTGAACGGCTATATTTCCAACACTGTTTTTCAGGTAACTGCCGAACCTCCGCAGTTCGCTATCTCGTGCAGTAAAAACAATATCACGAATAACATGATAGCAGAAAGCAAAGCTTTTTCCTTTTCAGTGCTTGAAAAAGATACAGGTCCCAATATTATTGGCACGTTTGGTTATCGTTCGGGAAAAGACACTGAAAAATTTGCTGAGGTAAAATTCAAAACGGGCCAGACAGGCATTCCAATCTTACTTGATAATACCATTGCCTGGTTTGAATGTCGGGTTGTAAATAGTTTTGATGTGGGAAGTCATATTCTGTATATTGGCCAATTGGTTGATTATGAGCTTTGCATGGCCGACCGTGATCCCCTGACTTATACATATTACAGGGAAGTCAAAAAAGGTAAGGCTCCAAAGAATGCTCCAACTTTTATCGATGAGAATAAGCAAAAAGCGGATCTTGAAGAAAAGAAAGCTGTAAAGTACTATTGCCCGGCCTGTGGATATGTATATGATCCGGCAATGGGAGATCCCGACGGTGGTATAGCCCCCGGAACCCCCTTTGAAGATATTCCGGATAACTGGGTATGCCCGGTATGTGGAACGGAAAAGGCGGATTTTGTAAGAGTTGTTTGAGAAGGCTTAGTAATAAAGATTAAAAGCAAATAAGAAGAAGTATTAATGTAAAATATAAAATTTGAAATCATGGAAAAAAGTTTAAAAGGAACCCGTACGGAACAAAACCTGCTGAAAGCATTTGCAGGTGAATCACAGGCGCGCAACCGGTATGAATTTGCATCCAAAGTGGCCAGGAATGAAGGGTATATGCAGATCAGCGCGATCTTCCAGAAAACCGCCAATCAGGAAAAAGAACATGCCAAAAGGTTTTTCAAATTTCTTGAAGGTGGCGAAGTTGAAATTACCGCCAGTTATCCTGCCGGTATGACCGGGACCACACCTGAAAATCTCAAAGCTGCCGCCATGGGAGAAAACGAAGAGTGGATAAAGTTGTATCCCGCTTTTGCTGAAATTGCTAAAGAGGAAGGATTTCCTGAAGTTGCCCTGGCCTTTAAATTGATTGCAAAAGTTGAGGCGGAACATGAGAAAAGATACCTCAAACTGCTTAAAAATATTGAAGAAGGAACAGTTTTTCAGAAAAAAGAAAAAGTTCGCTGGACATGCAGCAACTGCGGGTATGTTCACGAGGGAGAAAAAGCATTGGAAAATTGCCCGGCCTGCCAGCACCCAAAAGCTTATTTTGAACTGGAGGAAGTTAATTATTAGGTAACGGGGGAAAGGGGTAACGAGGTAACGGGGTAACGGGGTTACGGGCTCACCTGCGCTAAAGCTACGGTGACTAAAAGGTAACGGGGTTACGGGGTTACGGAGTTACGGAGTTACGGGGTTACGGGATCACCTGCGCTGAAGCTATGGTGACTAAAAGGTTACGGGGTTAGGTCTTAACTTCATCATTTCGTTGGAATAACTCTTCATTCATATTTAAATAGCTTTTTTTCAATCACAAATATGCAAGTGCTTTAATTATTATAACTTTGACGCCGGAATAGTAATCGATCAAAGTATGTAAAGACTTATGAGGAACTTGAAAAGTTGTTAAAGCTCGTAGTAAGGGGCTTCTCAGAGTCTATGCTGAAGATTAATTAATAATAATGACATCATTTATAAGATCAAATGAATATTCAGCCGGTATCCGAAGGCTGCCGGAAGAAAAGCTGAGGGAATATATTGAAAGGCCTGAAGACTTTCATGAAGAAGCTATTCTGGCTGCCATTTGGGAGCTTAGTAACAGGCGAAAGTTACGGATTGAGGAAAGAAGACTGGAAACGGCTATTTCTGTAAAACTTTATCCGCAACAGGTTGAGAATACAGAGGTCATTTCTCCGGATCTTTCAATGAACGGCACTCTCCTGCCCTCTCTGTACTCGATGAGAGCGATTCAGATATTTTCCGTTTTATTTTCTGTGATAGCCGGAGGGATACTGATGGCTATCAATTTCAACAGAATAAATCGAAGGACAGAAGCTTTGAAAGTGTTGGGATTTGCTTTGATCTACACACTTTTTTCATTCACAATCTTTAGTCTGTTAGGAACCCAATCTCCTTTTCTTACCGTTATCCTTAACCTTATTGGCGCACTTCTGATCGATCAGTTATTCTGGAGAAGAATTCTGGGAAATGAATTCCGGTTTAATAAGCAGCAGATCTGGTCCGCACTGATCATTGCCCTGGTGCTTATATCTCCCTTAATCTGGTATATTATTAAATCCGGAGTGATGGAAACTCTGTGATTTAGTATTTAGAAATTGCTTAAATTGCCTGAGGATTCCCGGTAAATAAAAATATTAGTTGTCAACAGGTAAAATACCGAACAACATGCTAAGGAGATCTTTCATTAAATATGCAGGTTTTATCACAGCTCTGGCAGGTGTCCCGTTTTTAATCATTAAAGCACAACAGCCCATGAAAAAAATTAATTTTCGCCATGTAGTATATTTCTGGTTAAATGATCCTGAGAATGCTTCGCAAAAAAGACAATTTCTGGCTAACCTGAACGAATTTATTGAAAACATGGATATAATTCCTGATTCACATATCGGCATCCCGGCAGAAACGCCTCGGGATGTGGTTGATAACAGTTACCAGTTTTGCCTGAACCTGGGTTTTGAAAATAAAGCACAACATGATATCTATCAGGATCACCCCATGCATAAAAAGTTCATTGAAAAATCAGCCCACTTATGGAAGCGGGTTTTGGTTTACGACTCTGTGCCGGCAAAATAAGTTAATTTTATGACCTTATAAAATCCAGGATCTTCCCGGAGTATGGTACATCCCGGGGAGCAGCAAATCCTACCAAAAACCCTTCTTTGCTGATCATATATTTTTGAAAGTTCCATTTTACCTCTGAATTTAACACCCCGTTCAGATCCTTTCGTGTAAGCCACCGGTAAACAGGATGCTTGTTTCTGCCTTTAACTTTAACCTTATTCATCATGGGAAAACTAACCCCATATGTCAACCGGCAAAACTCTTTAATTTCCTTTTCGTTTCCGCTTTCCTGACCCAAAAAATCATTGGAAGGAAATCCAAGAATAACAAAATCATTAGCCCTATAATCCTTATAAAGCCTTTCCAGGTCTTCATATTGAGGAGTAAAGCCACATTTTGACGCAACATTAACTACCAAGACTTTTTGTATCCATCCTACCAAGTAGGTCATAGATTTTCAAGAGGGTAATCAGATATTTG